>PWNZ01000258.1 GCA_003564135.1 Candidatus Cloacimonadota bacterium | reverse complement strand
CTATTCAGGGCATATATGCCATCTTCCACCTTTTTCGCACCTCTTCTTGATCATTACGCCTTATTTTTAATATTAGGCACTCGATTTAACCTTCTCTTATGTTCCATTGTAACGTTAAATTACTGTTAACCCATCCGGTCTTATGAACTATCAGATATTTCCCGTTTCTTTGAATAGCTGTATTAACCGGCACTAATTTACATTCGTGCAATTCGGCTGTCGTTTTTTAAGAGCACTAATCAATACCCATTCGTAGACAAACTCTTCCCGACAGTAACATAATTCTATCAGCCAAAGATCACTTCTTTTCTTTCAGTCTCGTTTTGTAAGTGTCAGTTTAATAATAACCTCCGGATGGTAATACCTTTCCCCGGGATTCTACAGAACCTGCTTCTAAAAAAATTTGAGGTATCTTTCTACAGAACTCTTTGAGAAAGTAGTCCATTCTTTAAACTGAGGCATTCTATGACCTTTATTGGCATAGAGTATGTTTGTTAATCTGACACATTTGGTCTGAAAATAGCAGAATACATCCGACATATCTTGTCGTTAAACAACCGGCATAACAATTTATCAGAGTTGATGTTAGGATGGACTGACTATCAATGACATATCAATAGTAATAGAACAACCTCTACTGTATTTCAAGAAGATATACCTCTTCATCATCCTGAAGCACACCGGTAGTTTTAAAGCCTAGGCTTTGGTAAAACTTAATAGCTTTTTCGTTGTTTGGCTCTGTACTGAGGTATATCTTTTTATGTCCGGCTCTGTCCGCATCTCCAATAATCAGTTTCATCGCTTCTTTCCCGTAACCTTTAAAACGCTCTCCTTCGGCAATCATAAAGCGCCAAATCCAAAAATAAGTTGCGGGATAAGCAGCTTTCAAATCCTCCTCATCAGGCTCATCCTCCACACCATACAGAGCAAAACCTATCATTGTATCTTCATTGTAAATCGCATAAGCATTAATCCCGGGATGAAACTGATCTTGGGCTATAGAATAAAGATTAGAAGCGACATACTTTTTGTGGTCTTCTGAAACAGCTAAGCTAATAGCATCTTCCCAATTATCTCCATTGATTTTTTCTAATCGTACCTTCATATTACTCTTCCTTGTATATTATTTCTCTATGCATCTCTGCTCTTGTCTAAACAGGGTGTCATTTCTCGCTTTTAACCCAAATAATGCAGTAGATTTCCGGATAGCCGAATTGGCTGCGTTCCTCGCCGAGCTCCCTTTGGTCGGTTTATTCGGTATTTTTTACGGGAGAGATTGCATATAACCTTTACCGGCTGAAGGCGACGTACCAACCGCATGAATGCAGCGTTCCTACACACTTATAGAAAACAATGCCACGGTGTAGTCACTGTAACTGCATTATCTGGGTCAAATATATTCTTCAGCCCGAACTATTTGTCAACTGATATTTTAACAAGCGAAATAATTAATAACTTCTTCAAGATAGTCTTCGGTTACAAAGCTATCAAGCCGGGTATTCGTGGGTTCTTTCATTACATCACCGATGAATTCACTTATTTCTTCCAAATTCGTGGGCTTATATTTCTGGAATAACCCTTCCGTTTAAACTCAGTCACCTTTAATTCCCATAATTTCGGCTACTGATGACACTAGCTATTGCTCCGAGCTTTTTTCTTCAAATCCTCTAATTATTCTTTCTTAGGTTGATATTTTCTTCAAATTAAATAGTGATAACTATCCAACTCAAGAATACCTTCAGTAGAAGCTATAGCCAATGTTTGGCTTACAGATCATTATCTACACAATAACAGCACACTAAATTGACTATAAAAAGTATTACCGGCTTCAATAAAAAGAGGCGTAATCCCGCCTCTTTTATTTGTTAAATTCTTATTTTAAATGCTTATCTTAATCTGTAAGATGCTCCTAAGTAGAAGGTCGTTTCTAATTCATCGTTGTATCCTGTTCCATCATCCAACAAGTGAAATCTTAAAGTAGCATTCAGGTTTAATTGATTAGTTAAATAATAGTAAAAAGTAGATGCTAATGTGTTGCTGATTATGTTATTTCTTTCCTCATCACTGGGAATAAACATGCTTGTAATGAGGCTGTTTTCCCAATTTACCTCATTTGAAATCTCATAAGAAATTGACAATCGGTTGGTAATATGGTGAGAAATATCATCTTCAAGAATTGTAGAATAATCAAGTCGCTCAATTAATTGAAGCTTATATGAAAATGGGTGTGCAATTTCAAAAGATACATCTAATGATGGATCTTGCTCACTACCATCGTAGTTGGAGATAATGAAACCTAAACCGGCTCTAATCATCCATCCGTGTTTACGAATACTGAATCTCTGTTCCAATACCTCTTGTAGTCTTACGATACCTAAAGCTTGTAAACTACCTTCAGGCAAGACACCCTCATTAACAAAGACCTGTTCCATATCTTCATACCAGAACTTTTTATACTCAATAGCGCCATGTGTAGCTCGATATTCCGGTTCTTTATCGATAATCTGAGCTAATTCAACGTATGCATCACTTGATAACTTGCGTGATATCACATTGTATTTTATCAACTCATCAACAATCCTCATAGCCTTCGCCATTACGGTTGCATTTATAACCCTGCCGTATCCTGCTCCCACACCTAATTTCACATAAGGGTCATCTGCATCTTCAGCAGCCATCAGTTTACGATAACCAATATCCAAAGAACCATAATTAAAAAAGTCTGTTTCCCCAAGATATCTGTCAACGTTGGTGTTCAAATAAGCTCCATAGCTTTCGCTCTGTTCATCTGTTTCATTCGGTCCTCTGTAGATATCAAAATCTGCAAGAACCCCTAACCTCCAAGTAAAAAGAGAAGTCTTGTAGTTTACATCATAGTTTCCACCAAAAGAACCATTGTAATTTGCTTGATCTTGGTTTCCGCTTTTTAAGTTGAAATTTCCATTCAAATAGGCTTCCTGGTAAAATGAGTCGGGAGACTTGTAATCTCGTAAATCTGTCGCAAAATACCGAATGGGATAGCCAAAACGATTAATGTAGCAATAAGTTTCATAATAAAAACCTCCATATATTTTCTGAGTTCAATGTAATATCAATGTCCAATTATGTCAAACTAAATCTTTTATTTCCTGCTCTAAACCCTCTTTGTCATTTTTTTAATCGATAGAGCGTCCCTAAGGGCTTCAGTCTATTTTGACGTCACTACAAATTACATTTTGGTAATTCTTCTTTTGATTGGGGTGTTATCAATCCCCACTATTTTATAGATATTTCGATGTAACTATTCAGATCAGAGTCTTGACGGAGTATGATCTTTTTTTTACTGGTTCTCATAGTTGTGGTTACTATACAATGAGAGTTTATTGTTTACTTTTCTTGAACATTTGAAGCTCATTTTTGGCAATTGAAAGTGCCAGAAAGCCCTCATTACAGGGGTTGTTTTTTTCATCCCGTAAAAACGTAGCACCACAGAATAGAGCGGTTTTCTTTACAATAAAAAATGAGGTATCAATATTAGTACTTATCAATAATATTGACTGCGTCGAGCTCGTTAACTCGGTTCGTGTTTTTTTGGCAGATAGATGCCGACTAAAGTAGCGTTCCGGTTCACTTTACACAATTCTAAACAACGATATGTACGGACAGGGCACCCTGATGAAATAATGTGCTTCGCAATTTCACCCTGATGGAATAAATAAAAGAAGATTCCACAGGGGAGGCCGCGCCTGCCCCTAATCTAAACAGCGAAGCACTAAACCTTCTAAACTTCTTCATTTAAATGAGGCATAAAGGACACAATCAGAGAAGAACTCTTCTTTGCCCGACATGATCTGCTCAAGTAGTTTAGAGAAGGTCTTATTTGATACAACTTTTATTCATTTCGAAGGAAAAGGCGGAGAGTTTGGAGAGAGGAGTCATAGTAAAAGTCATCGTCCCGATCCGAATCAAATGATTATCGGAGTTCTGGTCAATAATAACGGGATACCGTTATGTTGTGAAATGTGGCCAGTTAATACAGCAGACGCAACTACTTTTCTTCCGATCATTGAAAGCATCAAAAACGGTTTAATGTTCACGATTTTTGTATCTTAGCTGATCGGGGAATGATCAGTAAGACAACGGTGTCAGGTTTGGAATCTTCAGATAGCCGGGCCAAATACGTTCTTGGAGTGAAGATGCGTCAGGAAAAGAAAATTAAAATGGAGGCCCTACCACAAGTCGGCAGCTATAAACAAGTTACTATGTTTAAAATAGTTATCAGTTACCTGTGATTCCGGAACGCTGACTTTCAGTCGGCTGGTACGTCGGCTTTAGCCGGCAATTTTTAATCATCCCCTCGGGTGTCTTCATTTTTCATTTTTCATTCTTCATTCTGACTCCGTAGAAATAAGTCGATTTCGCCGTCAACTCGTCTTTAAGATTTTACTATGGGCAAGTTCATTCGGTCCGAAAAACCTGGTCAACTTGCCG
>PWNZ01000273.1 GCA_003564135.1 Candidatus Cloacimonadota bacterium | reverse complement strand
ATAACTCCAATCGCTATGGAAAAAGGACTTCGCTTCGCTATCAGAGAAGGTGGCAGAACGATCGGAGCCGGTGTCGTCAGCGAAATCATCGAATAATATTACATAATAATAAGGACATAACACATGGCAGAAGTAAAACACGAAAAGATAGCAATAAGGCTCAAGGCTTATGATTACCGCTTATTAGATGAATCGGTACTCGACATAATTAAAACGGTTAAGAATACCGGAGCAAGGATAGTTGGTCCTATTCCATTACCAACAGAAAAGACCGTCTATACCGTTTTACGCTCTCCTCATGTTGATAAAAAATCACAAGACCAATTCGAAATGAGAGTCCACAAAAGGCTTGTTTATATTATGAGTCCTACTCCTCAGACAACTTCAGCCTTGAAGAAGATGAGCCTTGCTGCCGGAGTTCACGTTTCTATAAAAGTCTAAATCACTTACGGCAACTAAATAAAGAATTAAGGATTAATACTTATGATAGGATTATTAGGTAAGAAAGTCGGAATGACCCAGATATTCGATGAAAATGGCAAAGTAACGCCGGTAACTATATTAAAAGTGGGTCCCTGCCAAGTTGTACAAAGGAAGACTATCGATAAAGACGGGTACAATGCTATACAACTCGGTTATGAAGAGTTGCCGGAAAGGAAACTGACGAAACCAAAGAAAGGACACCATGCTGCTCACAAAGCCAAATATTATCGATACTTGAAAGAATTTCGTCTTCGTCACTATCTCGACATAGAAGAAGATGAAATCTTTACAGTTGAAATGTTTATGCCTAATGAGCTGCTGAAGATTACAGGTGTATCCAAAGGTAAAGGATTCGCCGGTGTCATGAAGAGGTATAACTTTAAAGGCTTCGAATCTTCACACGGTGTTCATGAATCTTTCCGTGGTCCCGGTGCTATTGGCCAGTGTGCTACTCCGGCACGTGTAAAGAAAGGACAGAAACTACCTGGTCAAATGGGTAACAAAAAGGTCAGTATTGCAAACTTAAAGGTTGTAAAGATCGATATAGAGAACAATTTACTGTTAATTAAAGGCTCTGTACCTGGACATAAAAACAGCCTTCTAATGTTGAGTAAGGAACTGTAACCTCGGCTTTTATTCCGAGTAAAGATAACAGATAATAAAGGACAATAGATATGTTGGAAGCAATTAAATACTCTCCTACAGGAGAAAAGATAGGTACCATAAGCTTAGATGAGAATATCTTCTCAGTCAGTACTAAAAACAAAAAAGCACTGCTGTATGAAGTGATTAATATGTACCTAAATAATCAGAGGCAAAGTAACGCTGCTGTTAAAAGCCGTTCTGATGTCAGAGGTACAACGGCGAAAATGTACCGACAGAAAGGAACCGGTAATGCGCGAGCAGGCTCCAGAAGATCTCCTATAAGAGTAGGTGGCGGTATTGCTTTCGGTCCTAAACCGAAAGACAGATATAAAAGCATACCTAAAAGAAAGAAAAGACTCGCACTAAAGATTGCCCTTACTGAAAAAGCAGCGGCCGGGAAAGTACTTATTATCGAATCGATTAACTTTGATAAACCGAGTACGGCTAAAGCATTTGACTTGATCAACAGCATCATCCCGGATAAAGGCAAAAAGCTATTAGTAACTGAAGACAGCAACCTCAACATAATTAGATCATTTACTAATATAAATGATGTTGAAACAGATAGAGTCGATAGCCTTTTTGCTTACGAAGTTATGAGAGCAAGCTACGTAGTTTTAACCGAAAAAGCATTAGCGTCTATGCCCTATTTCTATTCCGCACCTAAAGGGAGAGTGGGCTCTGCTCAAGGAGGAACAGAATAATGTCGGAACACCTTATCCATAGTCGTAAGCACCCTCGCAACATCATCCTTGAACCGATGTTCACCGAAAAATCATCTAACATGCTTTCTAATCAGAATTCTTACTGCTTTAAAGTAGCAAGAGATGCCAATAAAATTGAGATTAGGCAAGCAATCGAATCGATTTTTTCGGTTCATGTAAGTGAAGTAAACACTATGAACTTCAAAGGCAAAAGTAAACGTATGGGTAGATACACCGGTCAACGGCCATCTTGGAAAAAGGCAATAGTAACAGTCAAAGCAGGCGATGCTATACCGGGATTTGAACTGTAGCAAGCACCTATTTCACAATTAATAATTAAGTTAAGGACTAAATATTATGGGAATTAAGAATTATCGTCCGATAACACCAACCTTGAGATATCGAACCGGCTATACTTTCGATGAGATAACAAAGAAAGAACCGGAAAGGTCGCTTCTTGCACCACTCAAGAAGAAAGCCGGTAGAAATAATCAGGGAAGAATTACCTGTCGTCATCGAGGTGGTGGCAGCAAGCGACATTACAGAATCATAGATTTCAAAAGGAATAAACATTCTATTCCTGCTAAAGTGCACTCAATCGAATATGATCCTAATAGGAGCTCGAGAATAGCTTTATTACATTATGTAGATGGAGAGAAAAGATACATTATAGCTCCCTTGGGATTGACTACTGGTCAAACGGTTGTCTCCGGGAGCGATGCACCTGTCTCTACCGGTAATACTTTACCTCTAGAAAGAATACCTTTAGGGTCAATAATCCACAACGTTGAGTTAAAGTCTGGTAAGGGAGGGCAAATTGCCCGAAGCGCCGGTTCTTATGCACAAGTAGTTGCAAAAGAAGGTAATTACGTTCACGTCAAAATGCCTTCCAATAACATCTATAAAATACGTAAAGAATGTTTGGCTACTATTGGTCAGGTAGGTAACACGGAAAACAATTCCATTGTTATCGGTAAAGCCGGCCGGAAAAGATGGATGGGTATCAGGCCGACTGTTCGTGGTGTTGCCATGAACCCCGTAGATCACCCAATGGGTGGTGGCGAAGGTAAAAGTTCCGGTGGTAGACACCCCGTTTCTCCTTGGGGTAAACCTTCCAAGGGCGGAAAGACTAGGAAGAATAAGAAGAAATCGAATGATTATATCATAAAAGCAGTAAAGAAGAGATAATCGCTGCAATTTAACTTCTATGTACTTACTTAACTAAGTAATAAGAACCAATGAATCACAGATAAAGGACTAAAGACTAAGGACACACACTATGGCACGTTCAGTAAAAAAAGGACCTTTTGTTGACGACCATTTATTCATGAAAGTCGAGAAACTCAATAAAGAGAATAAAAAACAGGTAATTAAGACTTGGTCTCGTAGATCAATGATCACGCCTGACTTCATAGGCCACACTTTTGCCGTTCACAACGGTCGTAAATTCGTACCTGTCTTTGTGACTGAAAACATGGTAGGTCATAAATTAGGTGAGTTTTCTCCAACTCGCACATATCGAGGTCATAAAGATAAGAAAAAAGAAAAAGGGAGATAGTGAGGAGTATTTAGATGGAATCATTAGAAAACCGCTCAGGACCTTCTACAGCTGGAAATGTCGCATTAAGCAATAAACGACAGGTACCGGTTATGGAAGCCGCAATAGCTAAAGCGAAAAACCTCAGAGGTTCCGCACGTAAAGCGAGATTAGTTTTGGAACTGATTCGTGGGAAAAAAGTTAATGATGCTAAGCAGATTCTCCTGTTTTCCAGTAAACGAGCTTCCCATAAGATAGAAAAGATTCTTAACTCTGCTATAGCCAACCTTACAGAGAAAGAAGGAAAGGCCGATTTAGACAACTATATAGTTTCTAAAGCCTTCGCCGATGACGGACCTATCATGAGAAGATATATGCCGCGAGCCCAAGGCAGAGCGACGGTCGTTCGTAAAAGAACTTGTCACATTACATTAGGATTGTCTCCGGTATCTGATATTGCAAAGTCTGAAACGCAAAAAAGAGTTTCCAAGAATATAAAGAAAGAGACCGAGACAACTTCAACACCTCAAAAGGAGAGCTAAATGGGACAAAAAATTAACCCTATAACCCTAAGAGTTGGCATAAATAAAGGGTTTGAATCTGTATGGTATGCATCCGGGAAGGACTACATCACTAACTTCCACGAAGACCTTGTTATAAAGAAATATCTAAACAGTCGTCTTAAAACGGCAATGGTTTCGAGGATTGTTATATGGAGAAAAACCAATTCTATATCAATAGATATTCACACAGCCAAGCCAGGTCAAGTTATCGGAAGAAAAGGATCAGAAATAGAACTGCTAAGAAATGAGGTCACTCTATTAGTAAATAAGAATCGGCAATCTCCGATGACAATATTTATCAATATAGTTGAAATAAAAAAGCCCTGGACAGAAGCTAAGCTTGTAGGTGAAGAGATTTCTAGACAGCTCAAAGAACGAACTTCATTCAGACGAGCTATGAAGATGGCTATCCGTAACGCTATGAGAGAAGGCGTTGAAGGGATAAAAGTCCAATGTTCCGGTAGATTGGGTGGTGCCGAGATGGCTCGTACAGAAAACTATCACGAAGGACGGACACCACTTCATACTCTTAGAGCAGATATTGATTATGCGTTAACAGAATGTTTCACTACCTACGGTGTGATTGGAATTAAGGTCTGGATATATAAAGGCGATGTACTTTAGAAACTGCATCGTAGATTAACTAAAATATTATAAAGGACAAAATGATATGTTAGCCCCTAAGAAAGTTAAATATAGAAAACATCAGCGTGGCAGGATGAAGGGTAAAGCAAAGGGAGGCTTTTTAGTTTCTTTCGGAGATTACGGTCTAATTGCTATGGAACCCGGATGGATCACCAGCAGGCAAATCGAATCTGCCCGTATCGCAATGACTCGCCAGATGAAACGTATCGGTAAGGTATGGATCCGCATTTTTCCGGATAAGCCCTTCACGCAGAAGCCAGCAGAAACCCGCATGGGTAAAGGTAAAGGTGCCCCCGAGTATTGGGTAGCAGTAGTTAAGCCCGGACGAGTTATGTTCGAAATACAAGGTCCGGAACTGCCTGTTGCAAAAGAGGCTATGCGCTTAGCTTCTAACAAATTACCTATTAAAACAAAGATGGTAGCAAGAGAAGGATTAGAATTATGAAAATGAGTGAAATGCGAGATATGACCAGTGATGAGTTACTAAAGTTGTTAGAAGATCATCGTGAAGGTCTTTTCAATCTGCGGTTTCAGAATGCAAAAAACCGAATCGAAAATCCTTACAAAATGAAGATCATGAAAAAAGACATAGCACGTATCCTGACATTACTGACCGAAAGGAAACGAGCAAATAAACTAAAGGACTAACAGACTATGACTGAAGCAAGAAAACAAACCAAAACCGGTGTCGTCGTCAGCGATAAGATGGATAAAACTATTGTAGTCAATGTCGAAAGACAGTTCATGCATCCCTTATACAAGAAATCGGTTCGTAAACACAAAAAGTTCAAAGCTCATGACGAGAAAAACGATGCCCGAGAAGGTGATGTAGTCCGCATAAAAGAACATAGACCTTTCAGTAAAGATAAGAAGTGGATTCTTAGCGATATCATTGAGCGAAGAAAGTAATGTTTCTTATGAGTTTTCAATATATTAATATCAGGATTCACAGGAGAATAAAATGATTCAGGTAGAAACTAATTTGAAGATAGCCGATAACTCCGGAGCCAAACGGGCAAGATGTATTAAAATTCTCGGAGGAACAAGGCGCAGATATGCGTCGATAGGTGATATTGTAGTTGTTGCAGTTAAAGCTATATCTTCAACCGGAAAGATAAAAAAAGGTGCTGTAGAGCAAGCTGTTATCGTACGTACAGCTAAAGAAGTAAGGCGTCCTGATGGTTCTTATGTAAGGTTTGAAGATAACGCAGCCGTCATCATTGACGAGAGAGGCGAACCTAAAGCAACCAGGATCTTTGGCCCTGTAGCTCGAGAACTGAGAGATAAGCATTATACAAAAATAGTATCCTTAGCACCCGAAGTGCTATAGAACAAGGGGCTCATACAGCATAATCAATTGGAGTTACACAATGAACAATAAACAACAAACTAAAAATATGCCGGTTAAAAAAGGTGACGTGGTGGTAGTGATTACCGGACAGGATAAAGGCAAGAAAGGCCGTATTCTGAAAGCTTTTCCTAAAAACAATAAGATTATTGTGGAAAAGGTTCACTTTACAAAAAGACACTCGAAGCCGACTCAACAGAACCAGAAAGGTGGTATCATTGAAAAAGAAGCACCTATAGATGTCTCAAATGTGGCACTGTTTAATGAACGTATTGGGGAAGTTACCCGAGCTGTTTATAAAATCAGCGGTGACACGAGAGTCAGAGTATGTAAAAAGACCGGAGATGAGTTGTCCTAACAATTACTTAGGCATAAATAAAGTGAGTAGATATATTAGGAGTCATAATGAATAGAGTTAAAGAAAGATATAGAAGAGAGGTTGTCTCGGCTTTGAAGGACAAGTTTGCATACAGCAACATTCACCAAGTTCCAAAGTTGGAAAAAATAAGTGTTAATGTTGGTGTTGGAAGAGCAACACAAACTAAAGCACTTCTGGATCATGCTGTTAAAGACTTAGAAGCTATTACAGGTCGAAAACCTATTATCACAAAGGCAAAGAAGTCTATATCAAACTTCAAACTGAGAGAAGGCATGCCCATTGGTTGTAAAGTGACACTCAGGGATGAAATAATGTATGATTTTTTTGACAAGCTGGTCAGTCTTACTATACCCAAGATACGGGATTTTAAAGGTGTTTCCATTAAGGCTTTCGACGGTCGAGGAAACTATACTTTGGGACTTAAAGAACAGACTGTCTTCCCTGAAATAGAATTAGATAAAGTTGATGAAGTTAGAGGACTGAATATATCTATCTGTACAACAGCAAGCACTGACGAAGAAGGTAGAGAACTACTCAGTCAATTGGGATTGCCTTTCGAGAAGACGAAGAACGTGAAGACTACATAGTATCACGATATCTATAAGGAGTAATAATGGCCAAAAAGTCATGGATTGAAAAGCAGAAAAAAGAGCCGAAATTTAAAGTCAGAAAATATAACCGTTGTCGACTTTGTGGACGCTCAAGAGGATACTTTAGAGAGTTTGATATCTGCCGCTTATGCTTCAGAAAATTAGCTTCTGAAGGCCGTATACCTGGTATTATTAAGTCAAGCTGGTAGTAACAGCTACAAACTCTGCTATATAGCTTAGGAAAAGAAGGAGAATATATGAGTTTATCAGATCCAATTGCAGATGCCTTGACCAAAATCCGCAACGCTTATCGCGCCGGACACAAGCATGTTAATGTTAATCATAATAACATTACCGAGGCAATAGTTAGCGTTCTATCAGAAGAGAACTTTATTAACAGTTATGAGATAATAGCACGACCCTCAGGAGACGTAGGCAAAATGATCTCCATCAACTTGCGCTATACTAACTCAGGTAAAGCAACGATTCGTGATATAAAAAGGGTAAGTAAACCCGGTCGAAGAGTTTATGTCAAGGCACATAAAATGCCTCGAGTATTAAATAATATTGGCTGCGCTATCATCTCGACGAATAAAGGCGTTATGGTTGACCGGAAAGCCCGAGAAGAATGTGTGGGCGGAGAATATATCTGCAAAGTTTGGTAGTAACGGTATAAAGATAAGAAAGAAAAAAGGAAGCAAGAATGTCACGAATAGGTAATTTTCCCATCCCCATACCTGAAGATGTCAGCATCAACGTTGGCTCCAGCAATGGTAAGGATATTGTAACAGTTAAAGGTAAATTAGGTGAACTAAGCCATACACTAAATAGCGGTATCTCAATCGTAAACGAAAATAATAAAGTACAAGTCAGCCGCACAGACGACTCAAAAGATCAGCGAGCTCTCCACGGTCTTACTAGGGCTTTATTGTCGAATCTGGTGGTTGGTGTTAGCAAAGGATATGAAAAACAATTGCATATTATAGGTACCGGCTATGCAGCTGAGGTAAAAGGTTCATGGCTGAGATTAGTTTTAGGGTATTCACACGATATTCTTATGCGTATTCCCGAACATTTGACTGTTGAAGCCGAGTCTGTACCCAGGAGTAGGGGTAAAAAGTCTGATGTGCAAGTTATAATAAAAGTAAAAGGAATCTCCAAAGAAGCTGTTGGAAGCTTTTCTGCAGAGATTAGAAGGTGCAGGCCCCCTGAGAATTATAAAGGGAAAGGGATTCGTTATTCAGACGAGACAGTTGCCATTAAAGCCGGTAAAACTGGAGCTTAAAATGTTTATTAAATATGATCTGTTAATGGTCAGCACTTAAGGAGAATAATAAATGAAAGATAAAAATATAATTAAAGCAAAAGCAAGGCAAAGACGCCATTGGCTTATAAGAAAACGTGTATCGGGAACAGCAGACAGACCACGATTAGTAATTTTTAGAAGCCTCAAACATACTTATGCTCAGATTGTAGATGACACTACAGAAAAGGGTTGTCGTATTATTGCTTCAGCTTCAAGTTTAGGAGCCAACTTAGAAGGCAAGAAAAGCGAAAAAAGCTTTAAAGTAGGACTTCTAATTGGAGAAAAAGCTCTTTCTAATGGAATTAAAAAAGTCTGTTTTGATCGTGCCGGTTATAAGTATCATGGTAGAGTCAAAGCCATAGCCGATGGCGCAAGAAAAGCCGGGTTGGTTTTTTAAAAGGAGGATAGTCTTGAATAGATCAGTAGATAGTAACGTTCCAACTTTCGAAGTCGAACGGATAGTTGCGACTAATAGGGTAGCAAAGGTTGTCAAAGGTGGTCGTAACTTTAGTTTCAATGCCATTGTGGTTGTTGGCGATAAAAATGGAAACGTCGGCGTTGGTACTGGTAAAGCCAACGAAATAGTAGACGCTATCCGTAAAGCCAAAGAAAGAGCAGGTAGGCACATTTTTTCCGTACCTATTGTCAACGGAACAATACCTCATGAAATTACAGGAAGATTCGGAGCGAGCATAATCCTGCTTAAACCAGCAAGCCCCGGTACCGGTATTATAGCTGGTGGCCCTGCTAGAGCAATATTAGAAGCTGTTGGAATCGAAAATATCCTGAGTAAATCGTTAGGTTCCAACACAAAAGGTAACGTAGTTAAAGCAACTGTTAACGGTCTGCAAAATTTGATGACTATCAGCCAAGCTGCTGCTTTTAGAGGCAAGAAAACATCGGACCTAGCTGGCGAGATGATCAGACACGATGATAGTAGTGAAGAAAAAGATGCAACCGAAGAATCAGGTAATTCTTCCACTGAAGCTATTGAGGAGGTAACCGGTGAAAAAGATTAAGGTTACACAAATAAGAAGCGTTATTAGGCGGAATGAAACACAAAAAAGAACTATCCAAGCTCTAGGCTTAGGTAAAATTAACAAGTCCAAGATCCATAATGCGCATCCCTCGATACTCGGAATGATTAATACAGTCAAGCATCTGGTGAATTTCGAGTATGTGAATAACGATGACAGCAAACAAGACAAAGACAACAACTCAGAATAGATAAATTATACAGGAGAAAGTAGATGTTACTTCATGAGTTTGAAAGACCTGCAATAAAAAAGAAGAAAAAAAGACTAGGTAAAGGTCAGGGATCTGGTCATGGTAAACAGGCCGGGAAAGGACATAAAGGCCAAAAATCTCGAAGTGGTGGTAATATCCCTGCTTGGTTTGAAGGTGGCCAAATGCCTATACAACGTCGTCTCCCGAAGAGAGGTTTTAACAATATTAACCGTAAAGAGTACCGTGTTATCAACCTTGACAGATTCATAGATATTGAAGGGAATGATTTTGACGTAGTAAAGATGGAAGAGGCCGGATTAATTAGAAAAAGCTCAAGAAGCTCATATATACCGGTCAAAGTTTTAGCAGGTAAATCTGTTGAATTATCTAAAAAACTAAATATTAAAGCAGACGCCTATTCAACGAAGGCTAAGGAAATCATCGTCAATAATGGCGGGACAGCGGAGGTAATTTAGCTTGTTAGACAGTATTACAAATGTTTTCAAGATACCTGATCTAAAAAGAAAGATCCTTTTTACCGGATTATTTCTTATCCTTTATAGGTTGGGAAGTTTTATCCCTACTCCCGGAGTAGATGCAAGTGTTTTGAGAGATATCTTCAGTGCCCCTGGAGCAGATAGGACATTGTTTGGAATGTTCGATATGTTCGTCGGAGGTAATTTCGAGAGAGCATCTGTCTTCGCTTTAGGAATAATGCCTTACATAACAGCATCCATTGTTATTCAATTATTAGGCAGCATAGTTCCTTATTTTGAAAAACTCAAGAAAGAGGGAGCTGAGGGACAAAAGAAGATAGCTCAAATAACTCGCTATGGAACTGTCGCTATAGCTGGTTTTAACTCTATCGGAATAAGCTTTTTCCTACAGAGTTTAGAAAATGCAGAGGGTCTTAGAGCAGTATCTAATCCAGGTTTTGCGTTTATTTTTACGACAGTAGTAACCATGACAACTGGAACTATTGTTATTATGTGGTTGGGAGAACAGATAACCGAATTTGGCATAGGTAACGGGATATCATTAATTATCTTCGCCGGTATCATAGCCAGATACCCTCAAGGGTTTTTGATGATGTTTAATATGGTTCGTGCTGGGGCTATGTCTATCTTCGTCGCAATTCTTGTTCTGGTCATCATGTTAGGTGTCACCGCCGCAGTAATACTAGTCACTGAGGCTATGAGGAAAATTCCTGTTAGATATGCGAAAAGAATAGTCGGCCGTAAAATGTATGGCGGTCAAAGCACTCATATACCTCTTAGAGTCAATACTGCCGGAGTTATTCCCATAATATTTGCTCAATCAGTAATTATGTTTCCACGTACAATAGCTTCATTTTTCCCTGACAGTGATGTTATGAACGTATTTGTCAGATGGTTATCTCCTGGAGAATTTCTTTATACCACGTTCTATGTACTTTTAATCGTCTTTTTTGCCTATTTCTACACTGCGATTATATTAAATCCAGTTGAAATGGCCGATAATATGAAAAAATATGGCGGTTTTATACCCGGTGTTAAGCCTGGGAAGAAGACTGCTGAATACATAAATCGTGTTCTGACTCGAATAACCTTACCCGGAGCAGTGTTTTTCGCATTCGTAGCCGTTCTGCCTGAGTTTATGTCTAAGTACACAAACTTACCTTTTTATTTTGGTGGAACAGGTTTAATTATCATCGTTGGCGTAGCACTCGACACCCTACAGCAGATTGAATCGCACTTAGTAATGAGACACTACGACGGTTTTATGAAAAAAGGTAAGCTTCGCGGCAGAAGCAGTGGTAGATAGTTAGTAGATTTATTTGAAGGTTAGCTTTGATGATTTATATTAAAACGAACAATGACATAAAAGGTATCAGTGAATCCTGTAGGATAGTTTCATTAGTGTTACAGGGACTGGAAGGATTCATTAAAAAAGGTGTTAGTACTTTTGACATCGAGGCTTTTGCCCTTAATATCATTAAAAAGAACGGAGCCAAGTCAGCTTTTAAAGGATATAGCATCCCAAGTTTACCACCTTTTCCGGGACAAGTATGTACATCTGTCAATTCATGTATTGTACATGGTATACCTACAACGAAGAAAATACTCAAAGAAGGAGATATCATCGGAGTTGACGTCGGTGTAATTAAAAACGGTTATTATGGTGATGCCGCGATGACTTATGCTGTCGGCAATATCTCGAGTGAAGCAAAAAAGCTAATGGCTGTCACCAAACAATCATTATACGAAGGTATAGCTCAGGTTAAACCTGGAAACAAAGTTGGTGATATATCGAACGCTATAGGAAGTTTTATTCAGGCCAATGATTATTTTGCTGCTGACTCATTGAGCGGTCATGGCGTGGGCATAAAATTACATGAAGAACCTATGATACCAAACATTGGTGTTAGAGGAACCGGAATTGTTCTTAAACCCGGTATGACTATTGCTATCGAGCCAATGGTCAATATCGGCACGAATAAAGTAAAAGAAAAAGGTTGGGAATATTTCTCAGCCGACGGATCATTATCTGCTCATTTTGAACACAGTGTTTTAGTGACAGATGATAACCAAAGAATCTTAACAGTTTCTTGATTCCGGATTAGTCTATGAAAACCCGATAAACATATAAGGTCGAGGTAAAAATTATGGCTAAAGCAGGAGTAATAGAAGTCGAAGGAGTTGTAAAAGAGGCTTTACCTAACACTTTCTTTAGAGTAGAGTTAGAAAACGGTCACGAAATATTAGCTCATAGTTCAGGAAAGATGAGAATGCATTACATACGAATTCTTCCCGGAGATAAGGTGAAAGTCGAACTCTCACCATATGATCTCAATCGGGGCAGGATAACTTATAGATATAAATAGGAGTTTCTCATGAAAGTACGCGCATCGGTAAAAAAAATGTGTAAAGATTGCGTCATTATTGTTCGTAATGGCGTCGTTAGAGTAATCTGTCGCAGTAACCCTAAACATAAGCAAAGACAAGGATAGATAGAATCAGTGTAAATGATGTATGTATCTGGAGAGAGAAATACAAGTATACTAAGCACCAGGTATAACTCGAGCTGTTTACACACAATTCACTAACAAAAGGAGGAGTTAGTTGGCACATATAGCAGGCGTTGAAATACCCAACAAAAAAAGGGTAGTTATAGGTTTAACCTACGTATATGGTATTGGAAAATCAACTGCTCAAGAGATCTTAAAAAAAGCTGAGATCGAAGAGGATCGCAAAGTTAAAGACTTGACGACTAACGAAGAAAAGATGTTGAGAGAGATCATACAGAATGATTATGTCGTCGAAGGTTCATTAAGAACTCAACTCACGATGAGCATAAAAAGATTAATGGAAATAGGAAGTTATAGAGGAACAAGGCATAAAAGAAGCCTTCCAGTCAGAGGTCAAAGAACTCATACAAATGCTAGAACAAGAAAAGGGCCGCGACCTGGTTCTTTGAGCGGCAAAAAGAAGAAATAGCAATAATGTTCCAGCTCACTCTCTATTCCATTACTAAATTAACAAGATTCTTAAATAAAGGAGAAATTAGTGGCAAAGAAGGTTGCAAAAAAAGTTAAGAAAAAACGAGTAAGATTAGCATTTGACGAGGGAATTGCTACCGTCCATTCCAGTTTCAATAATACTATTGTCTCCTTGTCTGATCAAGCAGGAAACGTATTGACTTGGTCAAGCGGAGGCAAAATAGGTTATAAAGGAAGCAAAAAAAGCACCCCGTTTGCAGCTCAATTAGCTGCAGATCAAGTAGCTAAAACTGCTTTAGAAATGGGAATTACTAAAGTTAGGGTTATGGTTAAAGGACCAGGTGGTGGTCGTGAATCAGCAATCCGTTCCATGAATGCCGCAGGTTTGCGTATTCTAATGATAAAAGATGAGACACCTATCCCACACAATGGATGTCGACCACCTAAACAGAGGCGGATTTAAGGAGGATACCAGATTATGGCAAGATATACCGGACCAAGATGTAGACTTTGCAGACGCGAAGGAGATAAGTTATACCTTAAAGGACACAGATGTAACACGGACAAGTGTTCTTTCGAACGGCGAAAATATGCGCCCGGTGAACACGGAAGAGGCTTTCGTAAGAAGATCAGTGATTATGGAATCCACCTAAGAGAAAAGCAAAAAGCTCGAAGAATCTACGGAATTATGGAAAAGCAGTTCCGGAACTACTTCAAATTAGCTGATAAAAAATCCGGCGTTACCGGTGAGATTTTATTCCAGCTTTTAGAAAGACGCTTGGACAATGTACTTTATCGTTGTGGCTTTGCACCCAGCAGGATCGCAGCTCGTCAACTTATTAGTCATGGACATGTCAAAGTTGATAATAGAAAAGTCGATATCTCCTCTTATTTACTAAAGCCAGGCCAAGAGATAAGCATCTCGGAAAAAAGCCGAGGTCTTAACCTAGTTCAAGATGCTCTAGCTGCTTCCACTGATACAAGTAAATATGAATGGATAGAAGTGGATAAGGACAATTTTAAAGGTCGCTTTGCAGCAGTACCATCCTTCCATCAGATACCTGTCGAGATTGATGAACGTCTTATCGTCGAGTATTACTCTAAGTAATCTGCAAGACTGAAACAACCAACTTAAAGGAGTTCTAATGAATTACCTGTTACCAATCCAATTTCCTGTCGTGATAGACGCTGAAGAAGATACCTATACCAGCAAGTATGGTAGTTTTAACATCGGGCCATTAGAGCCTGGATATGCCGTGACGTTAGGAAATTCGTTAAGAAGGGTATTGCTTTCATCCCTACAGGGGGCTGCTATCAGGTTTGTAAAAATTGAAGGTCTTCATCATGAAATGTGTGCTATACCTAACAGCGATAGTGACTACATGGACTTGATACTTCGACTTAAACAACTTATCTTCAGGGTTGATACAATAAAGGAAACTAAACTAAACATAGAAGTAAAAGGACCAGCAAAAGTTACTGGTGCTGATATTAATACACCTGCCGGGATAACTGTCATCAATAAGGACTTAGAATTGCTCGAATTAGTTGATAAGACTGACTTTAATGTGGAGTTATGGATAGGTGTGGGTAAAGGATATGTACCTTCTGATGATCAGGATATGAATGAAAAACCTATAGGTGTTATACCTGTTGACTCAATATATTCGCCTGTATTAAAGGTTAACTACTATACAGCAAAACAGAGAGTGGGTGAGAAAATAGACTACGAGAAGCTGAATCTTCATATCCATACCGACGGGAGTATCGAGCCAAAAGAAGCTTTATACATCTCGGCTAAATACCTTAAAGACCTCTATCAAAAGTTTATCTGTTTTGACGAAGAACCAGGTTACCTCAAAGAAATGAAGTTAGACCCTAAACTTGACGAAATGGATAGGATATTTAACCTGTCAGTTGAAGAAATGGAGTTATCTGTCAGATCAGCTAACTGCTTAAAGGAAGCTAAGATAAAAACAATAGGCGATCTGGTCGAAAAATCTGAACCAGAAATGCTAAAATACAAAAACTTCGGCAAGAAATCTCTAGAAGAGATCAAGCAATTATTAGCTAAGTTTGATCTCAAGTTAGACATGAAGGTCGATCACATAAAAGATGAAATAGAAAAAGCTAAAAAGAGAATAATTTGACGACTTATTGTAGTCTCGTCCACATGCGAATACAGTATTTGAAGAACAAAAGGAGAATTCAATGAGACATAGAGTTGAAGGCAGAACCCTTGGTAGAGAAGCAGATCATCGCAAAGCCCTGCTTAATAACCTTGTTAAATCCTTAATTATAAATGGTCGTATAACGACAACACATACAAAAGCCTTAGAGTCACGGAAATTAGCTGAAAGACTAATCACTTATGGCAAGAAAGGTGATGTTCACAATCAAAGATTGATTTATGCGGTCTTAAGGAATCGTGATTTAGTAAAGAAGTTTGTTTCTGAAGTCGTGCCTAAATTTGACGACAGAAAGGGTGGATATACTAGGGTCTTGAAAAAAGGATTTCGCAAGGGCGATAATGCACCTCTGTCAATACTGGAATGGTCTTATTACGAGCTTGATGAGATTGAATCTTCTTCTGAAAAAGAGAAGAAGACTAAGGAATAAAAACTAATTACAGGTAATCTGAAGATGGATTAAGTTGAGACAATATAGATAATTTTATCCCCTCACCCATCGGGAGAGGGGAATCTTATCTCAACCAACCTAAATTGCTGCTATTATCAACAAGGATGATTATATGTTTAATGTTAAGGCGAAAAAGGTTTATTTCACGAAGAGAGTATGCCCAAAAGTTATAATTGCACTCACATTGATGTGTTTTTTCTCGACTATATGGGCACAAACTGCTCCATCTGTTCCTGGTGCACCTACCTCTTCAGCTTATGTTTATTCCGGAACGAGCGGAACAGATGATCAGTTGAAAATTTATACATATATATGGGGACAAGTCCGCAGCCCAGGCTTGTATTTAGTCCCCGATAATACCGATTTATTAACCTTAATATCTTTAGCTGGTGGTCCAAATGAAGATGCAAAGCTTACTCGCATCAGAATAGTACGTTCAACACCGGCAGGAGAAGATATTATCTGGGTTGATCTTAAAGAGTATATTGAAACGGCTAACAAAGAACTTATCCCCATCATGAAACCCGGTGATACCGTTGTTGTAGCAGGGTCAACCTTCTACGCCTTTTCACGGGTAACAAACTTTTTATCACAAGTTGTGATAGTTTTAAGTGTATACAACACTATAGTGAACATTACAAATTAGCCAAACCTGTTGGCTAAGGCTAATAACCAGAAATCACATCGCAGGATTGACATAATGCAGGAAAACGAACATTCAAAGAAGAATCACGAAGGATATGTACCCAATGATAGCGGCATAAATACTGGGTATCCGGAACCAATGCAGGAACAGGAGATTAACCTGTTAGATTATGCTCGCATATTCTATAAATATAGATTAGTTATCCTCCTTTGTTTGGCTGTCGTACTGGCCATAACTTATTATTACACTAACACAGCTACAAGAATATATCAGGCTAATGCTAGAATACTTTTTGAAACAACCAGACAACCCGATTTGATGTTTATGGGGCCGGGTATTTCTGACTCAAAAATAACCAATACTATCGAACTTATGAAAAGTAGACCAGTTCGTGAGTTAGCTTACGAAATGCTTCAACGTGATCCGGATTATGATCGACTTCCTATCTCAAATGTAGAGAACCCAGTTGGTTATTTAGGTGGTATTCAAACCGAAAGGAGAAGAGATACCGATATACTAACTATCAGCTTTGCCTCTCCGAAACCGTTAGAAGCGTCGTT
>PWNZ01000131.1 GCA_003564135.1 Candidatus Cloacimonadota bacterium | reverse complement strand
CTTGAAAGAGAGTGTTTATTTTTAGAGAATCAGGGCTATCTTATAGTCAGATCAATTTGTAAGACGCTTGACGAGTCAAGGTTCTTTGAGGTTGGTTTAGTTATCTTATCTATCGCAGATAATGATCAGGTGCAAAAACTCACTTTAGCACAAAAAATAATCACAAAACGAGGCCTTCCTGTACTCTTTATATCTTCATCGTCAGATTTAGAGTTAATGAAAAAAGCTGAAAAGATTTCGCATTACGGTTATTTGCCTAAAGATGCAGGTAGTTTAGCTCTGCTTTCTGCGGTCAGGTTAGCATTCAGATTGATCAGGATAGAAGATAGTGAACGGATCTACAGCAAAGTCTACGAATATTCAGCAAAAGGGCTTTGTACTATCGAGCTGATATTTAATAAGGAAGGCCGGTTAGAGGACGCCAGATATTTGCTTTCTAACAGAAATTTTGCGCGTCAAACCGGACTTACTGCCGAATTATTGACCGGTAAGACAGTAAAAGAGGTTTATCCCAACAAAGAAGCAGATTTTATCCTGGAAATGATTGAAGAGTCTGTTAGAAAACAAGAACAGGATACTACTGAAGTATACTTTTCACCGATAGGGAGTAATTTTGAATTGTCGATACTGCCATTAAAGAAAGATAACCTCTGTATACTCTCGGCGTTAAATATAGATGATAAGCTTATCAACAGAAAAGCTGCCAAAGAGATAGAGTATAAATATACTTCGCTTTTCAATTCTATGTCGGAGGGCTTTGCAGTTCATGAGATTATCTGCAATGATTGCGGAGAGGCAATTGACTATCGTTTTCTTGATGCCAATCCCGCTTTTGAAAAATTGACAGGGCTTAGGAAGGAGGATGTTATCGGGAAGACAGTTTTAGAAGTATTACCGGCAACAGAACCGTTATGGATTAAAATTTACGGCGAAGTTGCTTTGACGGGGAAACCGGCCAGCTTTGAGGCTTATTCAAAGGCTATAGACTGCTATTGGCAGGTAAAAGCTTTCAGCCCTAAAAAATACAACTTTGCAGTTTTATTTAGTGACATTACCGAACGTCATCAAGCCGAGGAGAAGTTGTTACTTCAATCGCTGGTGCTTGACCAGATAGAGGATTGTGTGACGGTGACCGACCTCAATGGTATTATAACTTATGTCAATGACTCTGAAAGGAGGAAATTGGGCTACTCGCGTGACGAATTGCTTGGTAGTTCCATAGAGAAGTATGGTGAGAGTTCGGATCGGGGAGCAACTCAGCAGGAAATCTTAGCGCAGACATTGAAAAATGGGAAATGGTCTGGAGAAGTCGTGAACCGGACTGCTGACGGCAAGGAATTATATATGTTAAGTCGCAAGCAGTTAGTTTTAGACAAACAAGGTAATACAATAGCGTTGGCGGGGATTTCCACAGACATCACCGAGATCAAACGTGCTGAGCAAAAGCTTCGTAAAAGTGAGGAACTATATCGTCGTCTCGCTGATAATGCAACTGATGTTATCTGGATGACTGATCTTGACTTAAAAACTACATACATTAGCCCTTCTATACAAAAAATGGTAGGTATTGCCCCTGAAGAGTATGTGAAAATACCGATTACTAAGAACTATACCCCTTCATCGTTAAACAGATTATACACAATTCTTAAAGAAGAAATGGTTATTGAACAAGGACCTAGACGGGATTTATCCAGGCACAGGTATATTGAGGTAGAGCATTATGCTAACGGTGGAGATACAATATGGATAGAGATGAACGTGACAGCTATACGCGATGCTAGCGGACGTATGATAGGTTTTCAGGGTGTGAGCCGAAATATTACTAAACAAAAGCAAGCTGAATCGGCGCTCATCGAGAGTGAAAAAAAATATCGAGAACTGTATGAGAATATGCCCGTGGGAATCTACCGCACCACAACGGACGGTAAAATACTAATGGCCAACCACGCTTTAATTGACATTCTTGGTTACACTTCCTTTTCTGATTTAACACTTGTAAATCTGAATCCAGATCATTATCAAGCCTCTTATGACAGGAAAGAGTTTATGAGCAGAGTCGAGGAACGTGGTTATATCAAAGGATTAGACTCGGTCTGGACTAAAAAAGACGGTCAAAAGATACATCTGATAGAAACTGCAAGAGCGATAAAAGCCAAAAATGGGGAAACGTTGTATTATGAAGGGACTGTTCAGGATATCACGGCACGTAAAGAAGCAGAAAAAGAGTTGCAAACAAGCAAGAATCTTTTGCAAGGGATGTTCGAAAGTGTTCAGGATGGTTTGAGTGTTGTAGATACTGACATGAATATCGTTTTATGTAATAAGGTTATTGAAGAGTGGTTTCGTGATCAGATGCCTATTGTAGGCAAAAAATGTTATGAAGTATACCAGAAGACAAAAGATACTTGTCTCACCTGTCCCTCTATTCGGTGTTTGCAGACCGGTAAAGTAGAATCTGAAGTTGTTCCCGGTCCCAAAGGTACTGGGATAGAATGGTTGGAATTATATAGCTATCCGATGCTTGATAAAGAGACCGGTAAGAAAAAGGGCGTAGTTGAATTCAAAAGAGATATCACCGAAATAGTTCAATCTGCTAAAGCACTTAAGGAGAGCGAAGAACGTCTGCAAACGTTGATCTCCGGTACTCCGGTAGTTATATATTCATACAAAATTGTTGATGGCAAGATTGAATTTACATACTTTAGTGACACGGTTAAGGACATTCTTGGTCACAATCCTGAAGAAATGATTGCTAAAGCTAAAAGGACAGATTTTTGCCTTCACCCCGATGACCAAGGACTAATTGCAAAAAATGACAGAGATATAATGAACAGAGATGTAGGTCTTGTTCCCAAGATTGAGTATCGCTGGAAGGATGAGAAAGGAGTTTATCACTGGCTGAGTGATAGACAGCGAGTTATATCCAAAAAAGGTGGGGTTATCGAAGTTGTCGGCTCTTTTTCTGATATAACTGAACTTAAAGTTCATCAGAAAGACTTGGAAGAAACTATCGATAACTTTTATAGAGTTTCTGAGCAAAGCAGGTCTTTTTTCTGGGTTTGCGATGAGACAGGAACATATAAATATGTGAATGAAATCGTGACAATGGTTCTCGGTTATGAGCCTGAGGAAATGATAGCTAAGAAGGTCTGGGATTTTCATCCTCAGGAAGGTAGAGAAGATCTGAAGGCTCATGTATTGAAGGGATTAGCTGGCTTAAGAGCAGATACCGCTTATGAAAATCGTATGATCAACAAAGCCGGAGAGATTGTATGGGTCGCAACAACCACAACACCCATACTGGATGAATCCGGTCGGTTAGAAGGTTTTCAAGGGATTGATACAGATATAACACAGCGGAAAAATTATGAAGAGGAACAGATAGAATTACAGCTTGCTTTAGCGCAAACACAAAAGATGGAAGCTGTCGGCAGTCTGGCCGGAGGTATTGCCCACGATTTTAACAATACACTAACAATTGTCTCCGGATTAGCGGAGTTATGTTTAATACACACGAATGAAAACAGTCCCGTTTATAAAAATATAAATCGGATTCTTAAAGCTACGGGGCGTTCTACTAAATTGATCGAACAATTACTAGCTTATGCCCGCAAACAACAAACCATTCCGGTAATAATTGATATGAACAAGGAAATTAACAGTATGATTTCACTGTTGCAGAGTCTTTTGGGGTCTAAGATAACTATTGAATGGTTGCCCGGGAAGGATGTCTGGCCGGTATTAATTGATCCCGGTCAGATAGATCAGATTATTATGAATCTCTCTGCAAATGCTCGTGATGCTATTAATGGCGATGGTGCAGTAAAGATCCAGACCTGTAATGTTTCATATAAAAAAGATATAGTCGTTCAAAAAACTGTAAAAGTTGCCGAAGGTGAATACGTCCTAATCGAGTTTTCAGATAATGGAACGGGCATGGATGAAGAGACCATTAGCCGAATATACGAGCCATTCTATACCACTAAGGCCAAAGGAACAGGGCTGGGACTTTCGACTGTTTTGGGCATCGTGAAGCAGAATAATGGCTATATAACTATTGATTCGGAAACTGATAAAGGCACAACTTTTTACATCTACTTCCCACGCGCACTACCGGAGCATAAACAGCTAATAGATGAGACAAGAGATCAACAGCTTGCCGGAAAGAAAAGTTCATTAGTCATAGTTATTGATGATGATGAGTCTTTGTTAGAAATGTTACAGTCAATGCTTATAACTCTTGAATTCGATGTCCTGGCAACCTCAAATCCGGTTGAAGCGATAAAGCTGTTTGAAAAACATCAAAATGAAATCTTATTCGTGCTCTCAGATATAGAGATGCCGGACATGAATGGAGTAGATCTGGCTAGAGAGTTGATCGAAGTAAAACCCGACCTGAAGATACTTTTTATGTCAGGATACAGTAAGGAGATAATTAATAATAAAAGCTTTAGTCATAAACATTGGAGCTTTATTAGTAAACCATTCAGCATAAAAAACCTGCAACAGAAAAGTAAAGAGATTCTTTACTG
>PWNZ01000031.1 GCA_003564135.1 Candidatus Cloacimonadota bacterium | reverse complement strand
TGTTGAGCAGGGGCTTGTTCAAAGAAGTTTCTCAGCAGGGGCTGTCATCCCTGATGAAACCGATACGAGTGGCAATAATATCGGCGGATTTGTCGGTAATATTACCGGTGCCGGAACAGGCGGTATATCCGATTCATATTGGGATACAGAAACCTCAGATTGGACAGAATCCGCCGGAACAGGTGCAATAGGTAGAACAACTGCCCAGATGCAAGATCCTGATACTTTCGTCGGCTGGGATGAAAATCTTTGGGACTTACAAGCTGGCAGCTATCCCAGTTTAGTCTGGAATCCAAACTTTGAAGCGGGTATGGATGATGATCTTGGTGACCCCGGTGATGTTAAAACCTTTACAGGTACTTTGATACATCAAGGAGAGGACTCAGACGGAGAGGGTAATGCTGATTTTAACGGAATCTATGAAAATAATGATATTGGAGGAAAAGGATATTATCTAGGATTCGAATCATCAACACAAGTAATTTTTTACTTGATATTTGCCACTTATTCAATTGATCCCGATAATCCTGCTATACAAGGCTTCGCAACACCTGAAAACTTGGGGGGATATGCCAAATATAGTGTTTATGATCAAAACGAAGATCCGGTAAACATCAATACAGCTTTCAGTGTTAATGACTACTTTATGGTACAGATGCCCGAAAAACCCAACCAGCTATGGTACCGTTATGACGGCGGTGACTGGTCATTGGTACCCAATTTCGATAGGGATGCCGTAGAAAATGGAAAACCGGATTTTACGTATAAGGTTCTGCTAAGTGTATTGGGTATTGGTGTCACACGCTCCGGTACAAACGAAATAGAATTTGCCGGAGATAAGGGCGAAGACGGTCAAACCCTTCCCGTCGAGCTATCCTCTTTTACGGCTATCGTTACTTCCGATGTAAACGTTCAGCTTGATTGGACGGCGGAGACAGAGACTAATATGCTGGGTTACAATATCTACCGTAGTAAAACATCGGAACTCAGTGATGCCGAGAAGGTCAATTTTATCATCATAGCTGCGCATAATCAATCTACCGGCAGAGATTATCGTTTTATTGATGATTCGAGCGAATATGGGAGTCATTATCATTATTGGCTGCAATCCAACGATTTTGATCTTACACACGAGTTTCACGGTCCTGTTTCGGTGTATGTCACCGAGCAGGGTGAAACCGGTTCGAAGATTGAAGTTCCCTTCATCACAGAGCTAATCGGTGCTTATCCCAACCCCTTCAACCCGGGAACCCATATCTCCTTCTCTTTGGAAGAAGAGTCTCATGTATCACTTCGGATATTTAACACTAAGGGTCAATACATCAGAACCTTGATTGACAACGAAGAGTTACCGAGAGTCCGTAATCACACGGTATATTGGGATGGTAAAGACTATCGAGGAAGCGATTTAGGTTCCGGTATTTTCTTCTATATCATGGAAGTAGATGATGAGCATAGAGAAGCGAAGAAGATGATCATGATGAAATAGGGGTTAGTCTTAACAACTGATCATTATTTAAAAGAATATCTTTTATAGAGCGGGCTGATAAAGTCCGCTCTTTTTTAGTTCTTTGGTTTGCAGGTTCTTGTTTTAAGTGGTTAATAATCATCATTATCTTGACAAATTTTCAGGTTTTATTATGATATGAAAAATTTAATTGGAGGTCTTATGCTTAGAATAATAGTTATTATGGGATTGATGATCATGTTGATCGGCAACTTAACAGCCGTAACCGAGACAAAAATACCGGATCGTATCAATACCGCGATCGAACGTCAGTTGTCTTTTTTTCAGAACGGTCTCTCAACTTTACGAAACAGAAACATGCAGCTGTTTAATAACATGGAGCTGAGTGAAATTATTTATCAGTATTATAATGAAGATAATGGCGATGAGTGGCTTAACGATGAGAAGCTCGATTTCCATTATGATGAGAATGGCAATCTCGAATATGTTTATTATTCAGGATGGTCAGAAGATGATGATTACCGGGGTGAATGGTCGAATCCTTTTTACCGGCAGCACCTTGTCTGGTCATCGGAAGGCTTGTTAATGTCTATGACAAGCCATCTGAGCTTCGAAACGGAAGAAGGCCGTGAGTGGTTTCCTTTCATGAAATGGATTTCCGGGTATAATGATCAGGGCAACATTGATAATATCAGTATGAGTTACTATGATGAAGATGAAGAAACCTATGTAATAGTGGGAATGATCAACTTTTCTTATGACAATAACGATATGGTAGATTATTTCTTGATGTCATTCATGATCGATGAGCATGAGGAATACTATGAGCGTTCCCGGAATCATCTGTCTTACGATCAAGCAGGCAGAATAGACATGATTATCGAAGAATTTCAAGAAGATGAAGATTATTGGGTCAATGAAACGAAAAGTATCCTGGAATACCATGAAAGTGACGATACAGACTATGCTGATGTTCAATCATTTTTCAATAGTATCCCTATCTTAATGGGCATCGGATGGTATGAAAATGCTAATCCTTTTGGTAAAATTGAATCGGAAACTATCTATGAATGGTACTGGGATCATGAGAATGAAGTCGATGATTGGTTCTTAGCTTACCAAGAACAACTCTTTTACGATGCTAACGATTTAGCTTATAGGGTTGAATTCCAAGAGTATGATTACGAATATTATGAGTGGTTTCCCTTATACAGGACCATGTTTTCCTATAACGAGCATCATAGGATTGAAGAAGCCTTGGAACAGTGGTTTGATTTTCACTATGAAGTGTGGGTTAACAGCATGAGGACTCTCGGCAATTATGAAGAAATGACTAATGTCGAGGAACATTATCAAATACCTGCTACTACTACCCTTGCTAATTATCCCAACCCCTTTAACCCTGAAACTACTATATCATTTGCCGTCTCACAGGATCAAGAAATCAAGTTAAATATATTTAACACTAAAGGACAGCTTGTCAGATCGCTATATGATGGATTTGAACCGGCAGGTAAACATGAGGTCAGCTGGAACGGTAAAGATCAATCGGGTAATACGGTAAGTTCAGGGGTTTATTTATACCAACTGGAAACCAAGGACAGCACCGACGTGCGGAGAATGTTGATGCTGAAATAACAGCCATCAAGTCTCTTTATAACGTTTAACATAATTCACAGAGCGGGCTAAACCTGTCCGCTCTGTTTTATTTAGCAGGAGACGGCAGGGCGAGACTTTGGAAGTAGCTAAGACTCTCTCGATCGGTAATATGGACTGGATAGGTCATTTCCCGTGACAAAAGCAGAAAAAACTTGCCAAAAAACAGCAATCTACATCATAGATTCAATCCTAAATCATCTTGGAGGTTATAATGATGTTAAAAAATATTGAAAGGTTTATTGTACTGACTATTTTAGTACTCTTTATGTCTACAGCTCAGGCAATGTATTTTGAGGTTTCGGAATTCGAGGAAGACCTTGCTGATTTTACTGCGGATAGAGAGTTTGTCCAGGATTCGCAGGAAAGGGTCTGTGCAGCACTGAAAATCGACGAAAACTTGCCTTATGATATCTCGATAGAGGAAACAGTTTACGAGACTAAAAATATTGATGGCTATAATTACCTATTCTTTTCGATAAGTGAGCCACATTTAACCGTATTAGCAGAAGGTTTTGATCCGCTTAGCTTATCTCCACCAGACCATTCAGAGTTCATTACCGGCAAAGTTTATTATCTGGCAATAGAAGCCCAAGAAAAAGTCGATGTCAATTTTAACATTGACCCTGATGATACCGAAGTTATCATTGATGGTCTCCCGTGGGCAGGTGAAAGAATTATACCCGGAGAATACACGATAGAGCTAATACGCCCCGGCTATGAAGAGAGATCAGAAACTATCGCCTTGGATCAACCGGAACATACTTTTACCTATCAGATGAACCCTATGACTTTTTATGTGTCGATTTCAACCGAACCTGCAGATGCTGAAGTATATATTGATGGTATGCATTGGCAAGCAGAAACCGGAGTATTAGAACCGGGTAGTTATATTGTCCACGTTACTAAAGAGGGTTATCAAGATATAGAAGATATGATTGAAATAGTCGATAACGATGTCGCTTTCACTTATACCTTAATACCTGAGTAGGTAAATTACCTTTTAACAAAGACAGGGCAGCTTGATATCAGGCCGCCCTGTTTCTATATTAGATTTCATTTTAGCTGGGGTAGTGCAGTTTATGATTAGCTCCAGCATTGATTACTATAACTGCTGTATTTATAATCCGGGAAGACTTTTTTTGCTTCACCGGGGAATGCTGTGAACAATGGAAGGAACCAGAGCAGGATGCTCTGGAGACCTTGGTCAAGGGCAAGATGCCCTTGATACATTGAGAGAATAGTTAAGCTTGCGGGGAGTGAAAAAAGGGCGAAGAGCGGAGAGCGAAGAGCGGAGAGTGAAGAGCGGAGAGTGAAGAGTGAACGGTGAATGGTGAACGGTGAACAGTGAAGAGTGAAGAGTGAAGAGTGAAGAGTGAACGGTGAATGGTGAACAGGGAACGGTGAAGAG
>PWNZ01000254.1 GCA_003564135.1 Candidatus Cloacimonadota bacterium | reverse complement strand
GCTCCTCAAGTGGGGGATATGGCGCCTATAACCAGCCATATGGAAGCTTTTCGCACGCCCTTAACCAATGTACCAACGGTAGTAATATCAGGCTGTTGCCCGGTGCCACACAATGGAGCGGTTTAATAACAACCCGCCTTTTAATTGACGCGCCGGAAGGTAATGCGCTAATTGGTCAATAACCAAAGTGTTATTAAAATTTTAAACAAGAAAAAAATGAAAACGATTCTGACCTTTATATTTTCAATTCTCCTCTCATCAAGTATGACCCTGGCACAGGACATCAAAATAGGGTCCAGCTTCATCATGACAGGTGGAACAATCATGTATGTGGATGGTGATGTTGATATTGATCATGACGGTGACCTCAAACTCGAATCAGGTTCCACCCTAATACTTGGCGAAGGTAAAACACTCAGCGTTAACGACGGCGGCAAACTCACCCTCATGGGCGAGGATGGCAATCCCGTTACCGTTACATCAGCCGGATACTTCGTGTTTGTTGTTAGTTCCGGCGGAACCATTGGCGGCGAATACGCCACTTTTGAAAAAATGAGCGGCAACGGGCTGAATATCCAGCCAGGCGCAATGGTTGACCCTTCATGGCCGCTCAACAACAGTGTTTTCCAAAACGGCACAGCAGGAAGCACCTTTCTTACCATCAACAACAACCAGACGCTTACCATCGATGGCGTGGCCTTCATTGCTACGCCTGGCCATGAACTCTATAACGTATCTAAAACCCTGAACATCGGTGAGGTAACCTTCACCAACTTCAGCGGAAACTTTGCCGGCGAAGCGTATGAGAACGACCCATTTAACCGCATCCACTGGGGGGATGAGCCACTGAATAACCTGGTTGAAAATGTAACCGTTACCGATGGGGAAGAATATTGCTTTGACGCCCTTCAAACGGTAATTGTGCAGGACCTGGTGGTGGAAAGCGGTGGCCACATCAACCTGGTGGCCGGTCAGTCTGTACTGTTGTTACCCGGTGTGCTTATTCAAGCCAATGGCTACCTGCGCGCATGGATTGATCCGGATGGGTTTTTCTGCGACATCGAAAAAGCCGTTGTAGCAGCCCCCCCGGTTGATATAAGTCCTGATTATGTGTTTGAAGATTCTCTCCTGGATGAATTAGCCATAAAAGTTTATCCAAATCCTACCAGGGGCATCTTTACGGTAGAACTGTCTGGATCAATAGAAAACGCCACAACTGAGATTAAGGTCTATGGCCTGATGGGGCAAATGGTAGAGCAAATCACGCTGTTTAATGAAAACAGGCATGAGTTCAACCTGGGTGACAGCCCCCCTGGTATATACATGGTGCGTGTGCTGCAGGGTGACAGGCTATATGTGGAGAAGTTGATAAAACAGTGACGACAATATTGTTGAACCCCTGCTCAAACTTTTTGCAGTTAACCCCAGGTTCTTATCCTTACCCCTACCCTTACCCTTGTGCTTTAAATTAAAAGCTTAAAGGGTTTAGGGTTTTGTTATATAAATCAAAATGTTTTTTTAAATTTACTGTAAGAGATGCAATATATGCCATATATTTGTTGAAGGTTAAATGTATCAAACAGCGTTCTCAGCGCATAAACATTTTCATTTATGAAGAAGGCCTTACAAACACTGACACTTTTTTTGATGCTGGGCTTTACGTTCTCCAGTGTCATGGGGCAGGAGACTCAATTAACACATTGCGAATGGCAAGGCCACCCCAATCGTGTGATCAGCGGTGCCGGCCACACGATCGTAAATGACACCCGAGGTGTAACTCCTCGATCAATTACTGACGATATTGAACATTCATATTCTGATGTTTCTTTGAAAAGTGTTATTCAATATTGTGATAAAGAATACTTTGCCGGGGGCTCAGGAACAGAAGCCGACCCCTGGCTAATAGAAACAGCAGAGCACCTGGATAACATCAGGTATTTTTTGGGAGCAGATCATTCCGGTAAATTTTTTAAGCAAATCGCCCATATAGATTTGGGTGTTGCACCCTGGAATCAGGGCGAAGGCTGGGAACCAATAGGCCATTTCCAGGATGAGAGTTTTTTTATGGGTAATTATGATGGAAACGGATTCACCATTCACAATCTGACGATAAACAGACCTTCACAGGATTACGTTGGTTTGTTTGGTGCTGCAGCCGACGCCAGCATAAATGCCATTGGCCTGAAAGATGTTATTATTGATGGACACAGCAATGTGGGGGCTATTTCCGGATACATTTACAATACATTGGTTACCAAAAGCTTTGCCACAGGCGAAATAATTGCTCATGGAAACCGGGCTGGCGGCCTGGTCGGAGTAAGTATATCCCATAGCATTATAGACCAGTGCTTTGCGAATGTTGATGTTTTTGCTGAAGGCCATTCTATTGGCGGCCTGGCAGGCACCATCGAAACAAACAGTTTGGTTACAAATTCTTATGCAACCGGTAGTGTTTCGGGTTATAGAAATATTGGTGGTCTGGCAGGCTGGATCAACTTCAGCATCATAGATCACTCCTATGCCACGGGATATGTATTTAGTCCCTCAGGCGGTAATAGCGGGGGGTTGGTTGGCTTTGGCCATGATACCCATGATGCACACTGGAATATTGAAACCACCGCTCAATTGATTTCTGCAGGGGGTGTCCCAAAAAACACTTTTGAGATGCTGCAGCAAAACACCTTCAACAATTATGATTTTACAGAAATCTGGACCATTGAAGAAGGCAGCTCTTATCCGTATCTTTCATGGCAGCAGCAGGCTGAGGGTTTTAACTTTCCCCCTGCATATCCTCCGGCTTCATATTTAAGAGCAGAATTGGCTGAAACAGGCATTGTTCTTTACTGGAGCGCACCATCAGTTGGAAATCCAAGCGGTTACAATATCTACAGAGATGGATATCTGATTGATTTTGTGAACGGTAATACGTCTTTCACCGATTCCGGTCTGGAACTGAGTACGCTCTACAGCTACTATGTTACTGCGGTTTATGATACAGATCAAAGCCAGCCGTCCAACACAATCAGCGCATTCTTTTTCGAAGGTTTCGGTGGGGGCAATGGCACCCGGGAGAATCCATATCTTATCTCAACTGCAGAACAATTAAATGTGGTCAGGTATTATCTCAGAGATCACTTCAAACAAATTGCTGATATTGATCTGGGTGTTGAGCCCTGGAGCCAGGGGGAGGGGTGGCATCCAATCGGAGGAAATCATAGCCGTTTTAACGGCAGCTATGACGGCGATGGCTTTTCTATTTATAATCTTACCATAAACAGGCCGGAAGAAATACTTGTTGGATTGTTTGGGTTAATGGATAATGGTGTTTTGGTGCAAAATTTAAATTTCGAAAATGCAAGCATCGTTGGAAATATGCGCGTTGGTGTATTGTCAGGGGATATTTATAACTCATCAACAATACGCAATATAAATATTAATGCAAGTGCGGTTGCTGGCAATCAATTCGTTGGCAGCATTGCAGGCTTAATTCATAACAATTGTTTTCTCGAAAATATTCATGCAAATGCCGAAGTGGCCGGAACATCATTCGTGGGAGGTATTGCGGGAGGCTTGCAAATTAATAACAGCATGTTAGTAAACTCTTCTTTTACAGGCACGGTTAATAATACAGAAGATGCAGCTGGAGGACTGATCGGCTGGCTTGCTGCAAGCGGACATATTCATGGTTCCTTTAGCACAGCCGATGTAAATGGAAATGCAGTTGTTGGAGGATTGGTCGGAAGATTTAGCAGCAGTCATATCAAAAATTCTTATGCAAGCGGACGCGTAACAGGTCAATCAAAAGTTGGTGGATTAATTGGAGGATTATGGGAGGGTTGGCTCACCGGAGAAATTTTCAACAATTATTCTACTGGTGAAATTGCAGGTGAAGCTGAATCAGGAGGATTGCTTGGATGGATCCCTGATGAAGAAGACGATGAAGTGGATTTCCGGAATAACTACTGGGATATAAACAGCAGTGGTCTGGATTATTCCGCGGCAGGCGAAGGTCTTACAACCCTGCAAATGTTGCAGCATAACAGTTTTGTTAACTGGGATTTTGCCGAAATATGGGGCATTGTTGATAACATTACTTATCCTTACCTGCAATGGCAGGGCGAACCGGGCCCCCACAATTATCCGCACCTCCATGAGCTTATTTTGAATATGCAGCCTCCTCATGGTGGCAGCGTTGAAGGTGCCGGGGATTATGTTGCAGGCACACAGGTAAGCATTACGGCCACACCCAATGAGGGTTATTTTTTTATTAGCTGGACAGATGAAGAAGGAGCCGTGGTTTCTGATATGGCTGATCATACATTCACCATGCCTGCCACTGATAAATTGCTTGTTGCAAATTTCGATGTATCAACACAGCTTGTCGCTGAAGCTGAAATGAGCATCAGCATTTATCCAAATCCCTTCGGTGACCGGGTAAACATCATCAGCAATCAAGCTATTAGAAGCGTTTTGGTGTATGACATGAAGGGTCAGGCCATGCTGAAAAACAATTATGGCGGGGTTTATGACATTAGCCTGTCAACCGGTGCTTTTGCCAAGGGCATATATGTTTT
>PWNZ01000252.1 GCA_003564135.1 Candidatus Cloacimonadota bacterium | reverse complement strand
GAGTTTAAAACCTTAAAAGATTATCTGTCGTCACAGCATATATATTATCTTGATTCAGAAGCAGATACTTATGAAAAGGCAGCTAAGCTTTTTTATAACTTGCGTCGAAGTGGAGTTACTCCCCGCAGTACGCTGGATATATTGATTGCTCTGACAGCAATTGAGAATAATTTAGCTCTCCTGCATAATGATCGTGATTATGATACGATGGCTAAAAGAGTGCCGGAGCTGCGGATACTGCATAACTTGTAATAATATCCATAATAAATCGCCCCTTGCTAAGTATACTTTAGACCCCTGACCCCTTTAGGGGGATTCTGGAAGACCCCGCCTGGAAGAATCTCCTACTCGTCTATGCTGTCAAAGGATTTGCTCATGTTGCGGTTGTTATTGACATCATCAATTGCAGTAAGGGTTTCAGCATTCGGTTTTTCAATACGAGGGTCATAAGATTGTGCAGTCATGGCATGCAAATTTTAGAATTTTTGGAATTGACCGAAGGGCAAAGGCAAAAATTTTCATTTCACTAATTAGAAAATGTCTCACATTGTGTTGTAATTGTGCGCACATTGGTGTACAATAAGGAAAAAGGAGGCGAACTTATGGCAAAGACCGCAAACATCAACATTCGCATTGACCCGGAAACAAAAAAGAAAGCAGAACAACTTTTTGCCAAATTCGGCATTACTGTAACCGACGCTGTGAACATTTTCCTGCATCAGTCTCTAATGGTGGGCGGCCTGCCTTTTGAGATGAAGCAACCCAGCTATAATGCTGAAACGGAAGCAGCCATTCAGGAAGCAAGGGATATTGCCGGCGGGAAAATCCCGGTTAAATCCTATGCTTCAGCTCGTGAATTGTTCGAGGAACTTGATCGCGAATGTTGAATTTAAAAACGACCACGCAATTCCGCAGGGACTATAAGCTAATGAAAAAGCGCGGCTATAATATGAATTTACTTGAGAACGTCCTGGAAACACTTTTACAGAAAAAGCCACTTGCGGAAAAGCATCGTGACCATGCACTTGTGGGAAGTTATAATGGCTTTCGGGAGTGCCATATCCTCCCGGATTGGCTGCTAATCTATCGAATCGACAGCGAGATACTCCTTCTGGTAGCTTCCCGTACAGGGACACACTCTGATTTGTTCAAAAAGTAAAGATCGAAGTAAGTTAAGAGTCAACATAATACTCTCGCTAAGAAACAGTCGACCATATGGGATTATTAAATTTTTCTTGAATTTAAAGCAAAACACACTCTTTGGGTTGCGTTTAATATTGTTTAAATTCAAATCAATATTATAGAATTAATCACAAAACAAAAATCCAATCAAACAAAGTGATTGGCGTTAAAACACATATGCATTATCCGGGCTAGTTCCTCATTCTCCACAACTATATTAAGGTCTTTTACCGGGATCTTGTCTGTTGTCAAACAGAGAATGTATAACTATTTCTTTATCCTCAATCGTATAAAATATAGAAAACGGAAACCTCCGTATAATACACCTACGAAAATTTGAGTAGCTCTTTGGGTAAATTTCTGGAAAACTTAAAATGCTATTTATTGAAGATTCAACAGATTCTAAAAACTCAAAACCAAGACCTTTTTCTATGTTTTTCGTACCACTCAAACGCAAGCTCAATATCATCTTTTGACCTGTCTGTATAATGAAGTATCATTTGTATTTTTTCCTTAACCCCTCATGAACCTCATTCCAGTCATGGAGTTTTAGCTGCCCACATTTGTAATCCTTATATCTCTTTTCTAATTCTATCTTTTGCCAATCTTGCATTGGCAGTATTGAATTACTTTTAGCAATTGAATCCCATATATCCTCAACAAGTTTTAACTTTTCAGGCAAATCCAACTTATCTATTTCTTTTATGATTTCACTTGGTCTCATCCTTACCCCCCCTTCAAGAATTTCTTATCTTTATTGTAGCATATTTAAAACCCTTCACAAAGCAGTAGAATAATACCTTAGAACTTATTAACACCCTGTCTTCCGAATCATCCCCCCTGGGAGCCTTTCTATTTTTTCTTCCAGTTCCATAATTGATAACGCCTCAAGAAATGAAAGCCGATTACTGAAAGACAGACATAATTTTTCAATGTGCTGTGGTTTTGCAGTGATAAGTTCCATTAACTTCTTCTCTACAGGGGAAAATGTTTTTTGAGGCTTGAACTTACTTTTTACAGCATTCTTTAACAGCTTTGACTCCCTATTATTTTCCGCTTCTTCTGCAAAACCCTTACCATGGTTGATAAGCAGCTGTCTCTCCTTGAGATAGATCTCTGCCCCTTTGGCAATAAGCAAATTTGTTCCTCTGCTCTCCGGTCTGTAAATGTTATTGGGCACTGCCAGCACCTGCCTGCCCTGCTCAGCTGCCAGCCCGGCCGTTATCAGTGAACCGCTTTTTTCTCCCGCCTCTACCACCAGCACTTTGTGGGACCAGGCACTCATCAGATAATTTCGAACGGGAAATTGGTTGGCCCTGGCCTGCGTATTGGGAGGATACTGTGATATCACCGCTCCGTTTTGGATAACCGCCTCCCGCAGTTCCCTATGTTCTTTGGGATAACAAACATCTGCACCCCCTGCCACAAAGGCCAGGGTGTACCCCCCGCTTTTAATACAGGCGGTATGGGCATAACTGTCAATACCTTTGGCCATCACCATCAATGAGTCCTGCTATTTTAATGGCATACCCAAGATAGCTATGAGACGATTCATCAAATGAGCGGGTTAGCCTTATTCTTGGTTGTATTGATATGATTGTTCCGTTGAACTGCAGCTTGCTCATTTAAGAGTCACCTCCTTGGGTAGTTTACCCATAACGCTAATATTACTTATCACTCAAAATAATTACTAGGTAAAGATGTGGGGGACTGACCCTTTAGGCAGATTCTGGAAGGCGCCGCCTGGAAGAATCTGCCTGGCACCGGGAGGGAGTTTCTGGAAATTGACAGGGGCAAGGGCCGAAAACTCCCGAGCACCCATTAGAATTGGCGACCTTGCCCGGACGTCCTACACAAAAAACTTTATACTTCCCTATAAGACTTTCTGCTATGTGAAATGTTGGCTTCCCTTCGTTCAATAATTCTATATTTTTCTGGAATACCCGGGTCTTGTTTTAACATACTTAATATCCGCCTTGCTGGACCATCAGGCATATTTCTTCCTGCCTCCCATGCTTCAACTGTTTTAGATGAAACTCCGAGAAACTTAGCAAAAATAACTTGAGTCATTTTAGTATTATTTCTAATTGCTTTAATTTCTGCTTTGTCAAACTTCATTAAAGGCTCGACTCTAACCTTTGCACTTCTAGCTTTAACCGTACCTTTTTCATATTCAATTGCCTCTTTAAGACCTTTTGTTATACTTTTATAAACACTCATCAATCAACCCTCCCTTGTTTCAAAGCTTGTTCTAGTAAAATTATTAGCTTTTTAATATTAAAACGCTCAGCATCGGATAAATTAACCTTTTGACTTTTATGATATGCAGTTACTAAGTATATTTTTTCGAAAATAACAAAGTCAACATATAAGACTCTTACGCTACTACTTTTCCCTTTGCTTTCTGTGGCAAACCTCATTTTTCGAAGTCCGCCTGTGCCTCTAACAACTTTACCACATTTAGGACTTGACAATATCTCTAGTTGTAGTTTCTTTAAATCTTCATCATCTAACCCCATCTTAACCCACATTTTATCAAACTCTGGCATCATAATAAATTCTCTGTTCAATTTATCATCTTCCTTAATTATCTTATCTATCCACTACCTAAATTATACCCTATTTAATAGGGTATTTCAACATATATTATAAATTACCGGACTTATTAAAAAATCCTTTTGAAACCTTCTCAAGAGGATTGCTTTTTGCTAAAAATACTTTAGTGCTTTAAAGTTATGGGGGACTGGGGGGATTCTGGAAGACCCCGCCTGGAAGAATCTCCCGGGAATCTATTCTATAGGTGGTGGTACAACCACCCATAGTACTAATAATGCTTATTTATAAATTCTTTTAGTTTCTGTATCTTGTGATTAAGATCAATTCCTTTCTGGTCACAAAAACCACAGATCCACTTATAATCCCTTTCGGTGCCAAATCGTTGACTAAATCTTCTAACAGTCATAATCAATCTGCTTCTAAAATTCATAGGGTATTCACTCATACTATTGGAATTAACTTCTTGAAAATCGCAATGCATTTCATCTAGAGTAATATCAGAAGTTAAATAGCTAAGAAATAACAATTCATAAAATGCAAAAGGAATAACATCGTCAATTAACTCTTTAACCAAAGTATCATGAGGACCAAATTCTTTAGTTATCATCGGATAGGAAAGCAAATAGCCCCAACGCCTTTGCCAATGATACTGCATACAGCTCTCCCATATCAAATAGATATTCATAATCACGCTTATAACCTTCAAACAACCCATATATTCCCATTTCAGCTAGATTTTCATTCTTTACAATTTCAACTAAACCTTCATCTACATCGGATGTAAAGCTATTATAAACCGTTAATGATTTACGTCTCAGCTCTTTCTCACATAGATACTCATGCATG
>PWNZ01000014.1 GCA_003564135.1 Candidatus Cloacimonadota bacterium | reverse complement strand
TGCTGCAAAAAAAAGACGAATATGATCCATAAGGTCAATTTAGTTCGTGTGTAGGGGCCGTATTTTTTTGTGCTGCTTCATTATGAAATCATTCGTCTGATTGGTGGCGCTTCGCTTGCCGAACTTCACACCGTTACGGTTCGCAATTTGCACTCATTTGCTGATGACTATTGGATTCCGGCCTGCCAAGAACAGGTTACAAAGGTTACAAAATCGCCCTTTTTTTCATTTTCGGTTTATTTTTTTTCAATAACATAAATTTCATATTGAAAATTCATATTCCCTCCCTAATTAAACCCTACTATAGGAAGGGGCGAGAAAAAACGAATCTGGTGAGAAAAACCAGAGCAAGATGCTCTGGAGACCTTGGTCAAGGGCAAGATGCCCTTGATACATTGAGGGAATAGAAAGACTTGAGGGGCGTGATACATACTCTACGGTGGTGTGGAAGATAGGCTCGCATCAGCGGTTTTGCTGTGTAGACATTGAGGGAATAGAAAGACTTGCGGGGTTGGAAAAGAGCGGAGGGCTAAGAGCGTAGTGCGTAGTGCGTAGTGCGTAGTGCGTAGTGCAGAGGGCTAAGAGCGTTGGTGGAAAGACGTGATGGCGTGGTAACGTGAAGACTTGGTTGTTGATTAATCATTAAGAGTTGATGAAGAGTTGCGGTGCACTTTAAATTGCCGAAAATAGAGCACTTTTCATTGCCATCTACAATTAAAAGGTTTGTTAACGAAATCATCGGTAAAGGTTGATAATTAATGGTACCTTGACTACTAAAGGCATCATCGCTACAATAGGTCAGCAACTTCGGAGGGCGATAGATAATGGTACATTGACTACTAAACTGAATGTATCAAGTTCTTCCAGAGTTTGACCAAGGCGTCTATTTACTATTCTGTAGGGGCAAGTCACCACCTGTACTGTCATCATATCAATGCTCGTTTCTTGAAGTTAATTTTGTCATTTGCGATCGAGCTAGTAATAGGCCTGTCTCTTTTCGTGGGTCTCTTAGAGGAAAATCCTTTACAAGAATTAGGTCTTTAAGAAAATAATTCAACCTAAAGGAGGTACAATATGACGACCAAGAGAATCACCATAGGCTTTTTGCTTTTATCTATTTCGCTGGCTGTTTTATTTATTACGGGCTGCGGAACTCGAGAACAAGAAAGAGAGCATCTATTAATCGCAGCAACCATTTACCCTTATGAACTGATTCTTAATGACCTAATTACAGATAATACGGTTGTTAAAAGTATTATACCGGCATCAGCTTCTCCCCATACATTTTCACCAAAACCGGAAGATATTAAGCTGTTGGAGAATGCCGATTTAGTCGTTTCTAACGGTGCAGGATTAGAAAACTACTTTGAAGACGTTCTTAGAGACTTAGAAGATAAACATATAGAAGCATTCCATATAGTCCGAGGTAACCTTGATGAATATTTAGACGAAATAATAGATGATAAAAAATATCCTCATCAGTCAGAAAAAGAAAACCATGGCCACTCACCTAGCGGGGTAAATCCTCACTTCTGGTTAGACCCGTTAAATGCTATGACCATTGCTTCCGGAATAGCTGAAGCACTCATTGTTATCGATCCGGAAAACGAAGAATTATATCGAAAAAATCTTGAACAACTAAGAAAAAACCTCAACCAGCTTAATACTGAAATAATGCTTGCTAGAGCGACTTTGGATAATGTCAGTGTCCTTAACTTTCATGATGCCTTCTACTACTTTAATAGACGCTATAGTATACATTCTGCCGGAGTTATTGTCCGTTCCCCCGGCAAAGAACCGACAGCTGCTGAGTTAGTTGAAGCCGGTAAACAGATAACAGAAAATGACGTTCGTGCTATTTTCATTGAACCACAGCTTAATCCGAAAGCGGCAGAAATAATCGCTAAAGAATTTCGCTTAACTGTGATAGAAGTTGATCCTATAGGTACAGAAGAAACAGCGGGATCAATCGTTGATCTAATTGAGTACAACTGGAATGCTATGAAAACTATTTACGAATAGTAACCTGTTTGATCCAATATAAATAAACATGATCGAAATAAAAAATCTAAACTACTCAATTAAAGGTAAGCAGGTTTTAGAAAACATCAATTTAACCATAAATGATGGTGAGTTTGCCGCTATTTTGGGGCCAAACGGTGCCGGCAAAACCACTCTTTTGAAGATCATTCTTAACCTGATCAAAGATTATCAAGGTTCTATACTCGTTGACGGAACAAATATAAAAACCCGACCTGAAAAACGTATCATCGGATATTTACCGCAAAACGAAACTTTTGACATTGACTTTCCTGCAACTGCCAGAGATATAACGTTGATGGGATATGCCGGAATAAAAGGGTTGTTTAAACGTTTCTCCGATACTGACCGGAATATTGCCGACAATTGCCTGCGAAAAGTAGGCCTTAGCGGAAAAGAAAGCCAATATATTGGATCGTTATCAGGTGGCGAGTTTCAGAGAGTCCTGTTATCAAGAGCATTGATATCGGATAGCAAATATCTCTTTTTAGACGAACCGGAAGCGAGTCTCGACAAGCAAGGAGTTGCCGGATTTTTTGAGCTGCTGAGACAGCTTAACAAGACAGGCAAGACCATCCTGGTGGTTTCACATGATATTAATATCCTGACCAAATACTGTAGCCTCCTTATCTGCTTAAATCGCACTCTGCACTTTCACGATAAAGCAGAACTGTTTAACTCAGAAATCATAACTAATATGTATGGTGAAGCGACACGAATCTTAGAGAAAGACTATTGAAGGAATTAAAAACTAGATAAATGATAAGTGATATTTTTCAATATCGATTCTTAACTAATGCGCTGATAGCAGTTGTACTCTCAGCTGCGGCCACCTCGCAACTGTCGGTGTTCGTAACATTGAAAAAGATGTCTTTTTTAGGTGAAGCTTTTTCCCACATAGCCTTTGCAGGCATAGCCTTAGCCCTATTGATCGGCACCGAATTTACTATTACAACTTTGCTGTTCGTCATCATAGTAGCAATCTTAATCGGGGTCGTCTCGAAGTATTATCATTATCAGGAAACTAACATTGTAACAATCTTCCTATCGTTGTCTATGGCTATAGGCATTATTCTACTGAATCTTAATCGGGATTACACACCCGATATAACCAGTTATTTGTTTGGGAATGTCCTGCTGGTAACAGCCAACGACCTGTTATACCTATCTATCTTAGTCATAGCCAACTTGGCCTTCGTGACTCTTTTTTTCAAAGAAATGTTCTATTTGACCTATAACTTCAATGTCGCAACCCTTTACCGCATTCCTGCTAATACGGTGTATTATATATTTACTATCCTTTTAGCGGCAAACATCGTTGTATCTGTTAAAGTCATTGGCGTTATTTTGATCACAGCCCAACTGATACTTCCCGGAATAACTGCTTTGAATCTAACCAGAAATATTAAACTGGCGATGATACTGTCGTTCGTTTTTGCCCAGATCGGCTCAGTGGGAGGACTTCTGCTATCGTTTAGATATAACCTGCCGTCGGGCGCCTCCATAGTAATACTTCTTTTCATCATCTTCATAGCTTCGTTAGCTGTCAAAACGAAAAATTAGATACTTCCCCGTCGGATTTCGGTTAATAAATATGAACAGACCTCTAATCCCTAACCCGGACAAGCCGGAACCAAAATGTTATCCACAAATGCACACAAATGAACACGAATGAAGAAGAGTTTAGCGTTTAGGGTTGAGAGTTTAGTGCTTCGCTGTTTAGATTAGTGACAGGTGCGGCCTGCCCTGTGGAATCTTCTTTTTTTATTCCATCAGGGTGTCCTGTCCGTACATATCGCGGTTTAGAATTGTGTAAAGTGAACCGGAACGCTGACTTCAGTCGGCTGGTCAGTCGACTTTAGTCGGCAACTTTCTGCCAAAAAAAACACGGATATTATTGATAAGGTACTAACCCGGACAAGCCGGAACCGAAATGTTACAAATATACAAGAGCAAGGATGCTCTTGAGACACAGAAGTCAAGCTCAGGGATGAGCTTGTTACATAATTCTGCCAAAAAGCACGAATATGACTCATAAGGTACTAAGAAGCTAAGGAGAGACCTATGAATAAACTATTACTTGCAGCTTTAATAAGTGTTGCCGAAAACAGACGCAGAATTATTGCTTCACTGCTGGTATTGCTCGCAATAAATTCTGCTCTCTTGCTGTATATTATGATTGGGACAGAATCAGTTGATGAGGGCAGTTCAGCACCGTTTGCCGTTGCAAAAGGCTTTGCTTTTGAAGATTTTGACGATAATGACCCGGAAGACCAAAGACATCTGCCTGATGATAGCGCTATCCCTCAAGCCTCAACAGTCATAAACTATTTTGCTGCTGTAGTTACATTAGTCGCCTCTTTAATTATATTTTTTGTATTATTTATGCTTCATTTTTATTTAGGTATCGCTGCTGTAGTTGGTAGCTTAGTATGGCTCATTATGGGTATAATTAACCCTGAACCCTCTTTATTAGGTATTAACATACGTATTATCCCGGTATTGATTGGCAGTATTTTCTCTTGGGTAAAATCACGAAATTTAGTGGATAAGAGAAATAGAGACATCGAAGACAATATTGGTTTTTAGTTACGTTATTACAGCACAAAGGATTTAAGATGAGTAATTATTTTGATCTTTGTATTCCCCTTTCAGACTATAGCTGTTAGGCACTTCCAGATCAACCTTGTCAATCTTTTTATAGCTCTTAACTTATTTACTTGACAAATAATTGCCTCTGCACCCTAGATATGAACTAAAATTACTTAGGAGGAAGCCGTGAGTAAGTATTGTTTAGTTCATTTTATCCTTAGGAATTCTATTTTTTGGTTTTTGTTGTTGCTTATAGCGTTTATCTCTCTACCTGTTTATGCTGAGTCAGTATATTCAGACTCAGACTACTATGCCATCGAGAATGAACAAAGTCTCCAAAATAATGACTACCAACATAATGGAACAGCAGAAAAGATATACTTTAATTACACTAATAATCCGGGAACGGATCTGTTGGTAGTTTTACTATATGTGCTCGTTTTTCTGGTAGTTTTTTTCATTCTATTCAAAATCCATTTCTTCTTAGGCGTGATTGTTTTGGTAGGTGGTACAGGCTTATTCGTCTACGATATGGTTCGTTACGATTCAGACTATAAAAACATCCATTTGAAGGCAATCCCACTTATCATGGGAGCTATTGTATGTTGGTACTTCTATAAGAACACTTATGGGCAAGACTAATTCAACATGCAGCCTGCTAGGATTGACGCCCAAACAAGAAAACCAAGAAATCTCTTGCCAAAAACCCCTGCTTCATTTCTTTTGAAAAAAACTATTAGGATGGTTCGTTATGTCAAGAATATGCGAAATATGCGGTAAAACATCGCAAGTTGGCAACCATAGAAGTCACGCACTGAACTCGACAAAAAGAAGGTTTCACCCTAACCTGCAAAAGATAAGAGTTCAAGAAAAAGGTAAGGTTAAAAGCGTCAAAATTTGCACTTCATGCTTGAAAGCCAATAAAGTGCAAAAAGCGGTATCATAGTCACAAATAGCTAGTTTTATTATGATTGTACCATTTTATATTGACTCATTTAGCTTCGGCTCAATAGTCATTAATGGTGAGGAATACTCGTCCGATTTAATTCTAACTGACGGTAATATTATAACAGACTGGTGGCGAGCTAAAAGTCACTTGTTACAATTGCAAGACCTGTCTATGATAGACTGGAATAGGACAAAAGCGCTCTTTATCGGTACAGGGGAATCAAGAAAAATGAAACTCTCTGAAGAACTCGTTAGAGCCTTAGAAAAGGCCGAGATCCCTTTTGTCGCTATGAGAACACCGGTAGCCGTGAAAGAGTACAATCGCTTCGCCCATGCTAACAAGGTAGGCATTTTTCATTTGACTTGTTGAGCTAGATATAGCTAGTATTATCCAGTTAACTTCGGTTTTAAGTAATCGTCATAATATAAAATAGATACTAGAGACTCAGGAGGTTTGAGATGGAGTTAAAGTTGGAAAAAATTGCAGTTCCGGAAGGATGTAATATTATATTAGGCCAGTCTCATTTCATTAAGACGGTTGAAGACCTATATGAAGCAATGGTTAATTCACTGCCGGATGTTAAATTTGGATTAGCCTTTAGTGAAGCATCAGGGCCTCGTCTTATTCGAAAGGACGGCAATGACAATGAGATGATGGAAGTTGCGGTTGATAATCTGCAAAGACTTAAGGCTGGACATGTCTTTCTCATAGTGATGGCTAATTATTTTCCGATCAGTGTGCTGCCGGCAATAAAAGAATGTCGTGAAGTTGTTGCAATTTTTTGTGCTACTGCCAATCCTGTGCAGGTTGTTCTTGCCGAAACTGAACAAGGTAGAGGTGTATTGGGGGTTATTGATGGTCATTCCCCGAAAGGTGTTGAAATTGACTCTGACATTACCAACAGGAAAAAGCTTTTATTAGACCTCGGGTACAAGCGTTAGTTTAACCGGAACTTGTCTTGAGACTTTTTATAGCTTTTGAGCTGCCGGAACAGCTTAAGTCAGAAGCTGTTCGTATTCTTGATGTCTGTCACAAAACATGTTCCACAGGAGTTAAGTGGACAACTTGTAATAATCTGCACTTCACACTGCAATTTATAGGTGAAACGAGCAAGAATCAGACAAGCAGTATCTCTGAAGAATTGCAGGATATATTTACCGGCCTCCCGTCATTTAGCATCTTTAACCCACGCATAGAGGTTTTCCCTCCTCTAAGAAAAGGAAGTCGACCACGTTTGGTTTGGGCTAGATTTGACTACGAATCCCCTAAGCTGGAAGAATCGATTGAGAAAATCAGATCGATGTTGGCAAATTTTACCCTTAATAAGGATGATCGTCCTTTCAAAATGCATCTGACCTTCGGTAGGATAAAAACAGTTTTGCCCGATGAAAAGATCCGAGCAATTCAAGAATTAAACATCAAAGAAAGCAACTATAGAATAACAAATGCGACCCTATATGAGAGCAAACTATACGCACAGGGGCCACAATACCTAAAGATAAACAGCTATTCCTTAACTAAACGCTAAGCTAAACAGAAAATAACTGATAATTTCAGAAATACTATAACCGATTAATTGGCCATAGACCAGTAGATTAATTGACTAACCACCACACATATGCAGGAGGAATTAGATGGAAAAAAAACAAAAAGAAACTGCCTTAAAGAGTGCTTTAGGGCAATTAGAAAAAAAATACGGAATAGGTACTATTATGAAAATGGGAGATAGCCCAAAACAGAAAGTCGACGTGATACCAACTGGAGCTATGAACTTAGATGCCGCTTTAGGTATAGGAGGCATCCCCAAAGGAAGGATAACAGAGATTTACGGTGCAGAAGCTTCAGGTAAAACTACACTAACCCTGCATATAGCAGCAGAAGCTCAAAAACTCGGCGGGGTTATTGCCTTCGTTGATGCAGAGCATGCCCTAGACCCTGTTTATGCTGAAAAGATAGGCGTTGATACCGATGAAATGCTGCTTTCTCAACCAGACGGTGGGGAACAAGCATTAGAAATAGTCGAAACCTTAGTTCGCAGTAATGCAGTAGATTTAATTATTTTAGATTCTGTCGCTGCCCTGGTTACCCGTCAAGAGATAGAAGGTGAAATGGGCGATAGCCATGTAGGTTTAAAGGCTCGCCTTATGTCTCAGGCGCTACGTAAACTTACCGCTATTGTCAGTAAGTCAAAAACCTCAGTTATATTCATCAATCAGACTCGAATGAAAATAGGTACGGCTCCCTATATGAATCCGGAGACAACTACCGGAGGCGTAGCGCTGAAATTTTACTCTTCGGTGCGGATAGAAGTGCGAAGTGCAGGGAGTATTAAGGATGTCAGCAGTGGTTCAGTTAATGTAGTCGGTAACAATATCAAGGCTAAGATAGTTAAGAACAAATTAGCTCCTCCATTTAAGACTGTCGAGTTTCCACTGATTTATGGAAAAGGAATCTCTAATGAAGAAATTGTCATCAATCTCGCCGTTAAAAATGACATCATAAAAAAAAGCGGGTCATGGTTCTCTTATGGCGACCAGAAGATAGGACAGGGAATGGAAAAAGTCAAAGCCTTTTTAGCTGAAAACGTTGAGGTCAGAGATGAAATTGAGTCCGCTGTAAAGAAAATCTTGTTCCCGGTACAAAATGACGATGATTCTGATTCGCAAAACACCTAAGAAAAGACCGGAATGTTCGTTTGTTGGCGGATGCTGTAACAATCCGCATGCTACTGATAACGTGTTTCTCGGCAAAGCTCGGTTTGTCCTCTTATTTCGGGCTAAAAACAGCGAAGTAGATACTGATGGTATAAGCCTGACAGAAGAGCTTAAAGAAGATGACTGGGATCTTCTAGGCTTACTACCAACAAAAGCAGCCTCGAAATATGGACAGGAAAAGCAGTATTTTAAGTTAACAGCCGACCAATATGAGCAATTAGAACAAGAAATCAAGCATCATGCTTACGAAAAGCTGCTTAACTATCTTGCCTATAGGGAGAGATCTTTATCAGAGTGCAAAGAGTATTTAAAACGCCTACCGGTTAATGACCACTTTATTGATACGCTTATCTCTAAAAGTGTTAGCCAAAACTACATCAATGATGACCGGTTTGCTGAAGTATTAACCGAATCACAAATTTCTAGAAATAAAAGCCGCCTTGAAGCCAAAAATTCCTTGATAAAAAAAGGGGTTTGTTCAGCCCTCATCGAGACTATCTTGGAGCAGCTATACACACCAGAGATCACAGCTAACATCGTCGGCTACCATCTCAATAGAGCTTTTCGCAAGTATCCTGACACAAAATCCTACAAAGACTACCATAAGTGTATAGCATATATGATGAAGAAAGGCTTCAAATACGACGACTTCATCGATAAAGTAAAGACTTTCTATAGCCGAGATTAAGTCAATATCCATTCACTTTAAGGAGGTACACCAAAAAAGCATGAAACTAAACGATATATTAGATCATTTAGAAGTGCTCGCTCCTGAAAAACTGCAATCATCCTGGGATAATTCCGGCCTTCTGGCAGGTTTAGGAGACGATGATGTAAAAAAGGTTCTAATTTCTTTAGACTTAACAGCAAAAATTGTCGATTATGCGATAAACTTGAAAGTCGATTTGATTATAACCCATCACCCATACTTCATGTCTCCTATGAAAAAGATTAATGACCCACTTTTAATAAAACTTATCAGAAACGGTATAGATATATACTCAATGCATACTAACTTAGACTTTGTTAAAGGTGGCGTCAATACGTTACTTGCTGAACGTATTGGCCTAAATGACACTTCTTTCTTATACCATCTACCCGAGTTGGAAACCTACCAGATAACCGTGTTTACTCCTGCAGAATATATTGATAAAATTAAATCATCGGTCACTAAATCCGGAGGTGCAATAATAGGCAACTATAGTCACTGTTTTAAGGCCTCGACGGTGAAGGGATCCTTTATTCCTTTACAGGGAAGTAACCCTTTTATTTCGGGTGGAATGAGTGAAATAGTTGATGTAAACGAAGAACAATTAGAGTTTACCGTTGCAGCTCCTTATCTCGATAAAGTCTTAACTTCTATGATAATAGCCCATCCTTATGAGACTCCGGCCTATAGGGTATTCCCCCTAAAACAAGATAACCCAAATCATGGATTAGGTTTAGTCGGTACTTTACCTGAAGAGATCTCTATCAAAAAACTTGCTTTGATCGTAAAAGAAAGGCTCAAAGCTCCCTTCGTCAAGCTCTGGTTAGCAGAGATGAACCCTTCAGCAAAGGTTAAAACCGCGGCTGTATGTGGAGGAAGTGGTGGCGATTTGATTCCCATAGCCGCTCAAAAAGCTGATATTTTTATTACCTCCGACTTGAAGTATCATAGTATCATCGCCAGCCGAATCCCGCTTATTGATGCTGGACACTTCTTCACTGAAAACGTCGTTTTACCGGCAATAGCCAGCCACCTTAAGCCTTTAGATTTAGACGTTCAGGTCTATGAAGAGGATTTAGCTGATATCCACGGATTATTAAATGTTTAGCTCGCGAAATAAGCAGCAAATGATTTAGAACATTTGCCTTTAAATAATAATGGGCAGGAACGCTTTCCTACCCATTATTATTATATTTATTGCTCTTTTTCAGATGAAGTGGGTAATTACTTCCACTATGCGTCCATCTTTTTGTAGGACCTTCAACCTGTATTAATTAGAGTCTTTATAGCTATAAGCAGTTCCCTGATATTACTCCCACCAAAAGCCTTGCTTCGGCATAATAAGGCTCTCCGGTATATGGTATTTCTCTCTTTTGTTGGTTGGAAAACACTATTATCAATGAGCAGTTCCAATCAACTCATTGTTTACACTTGGCGTGAAATAGGTTCTTACCTATTAACTATCCGCAAACTCCCGTCTTGCACTACCAATTCAACCGATGAATCTTGAGACACTTTTCCTTCTAACATAGCTAAAGCTAGCTTATTTTCTATTTCCTTTTGGATGACACGTTTTAGTGGTCTAGCTCCAAACTGCGGGTCGTATCCCTGTTCAGAAATCTTATCTAAAGCCTTGTCTGATATCGTTAGATTAACTCTTTTCTCTGCCAGATTATTTTGTAATGACCCTATCTGGATAGCGACAATTTTCTTGATTTGATCTATATTTAACCTGTGAAAGATAATTATATCATCGAGCCGGTTGAGAAACTCAGGCTTGAAGTACTGTTGCAGTATCTGCATCAACTTATCTGACAAATCTTCAGAAGGGTCTTCTCCGGCATCGAATATCATCTGAGACCCAACATTAGAAGTAAGGATTATGACACAATTCTTGAAGTCTACTGTTCGCCCTTTCCCGTCAGTTAACCTACCGTCATCTAAAATCTGCAGCAAGATATTGAAAACATCAGGATGTGCTTTCTCAATCTCATCAAAGAGAATGACGCTGTAAGGCTTCCGGCGAACAGCCTCAGTGAGATAACCTCCTTCTTCATAGCCAACGTATCCAGGGGGAGCGCCAATAAGTCTGGCTACGGAATGTTTTTCCATAAACTCTGACATATCTAGCCTAACAAGCGCTTTCTCTGTATCGAAAAGGAAAGCGGTTAATGTCTTAGCCAATTCAGTCTTTCCAACACCGGTGGGTCCTAAAAACAAAAAGGATCCTATAGGTTTGTTAGGATCAGAAAGACCGCTACGGGATCTTCTTATTGCATTTGAAACGGCATTGATTGCTTCTTTTTGGCCTACAACTCTTTTAGTTAATACATCCTCCATAGCTATCAACTTTTCCATCTCACTTTGCATCAACTTAGAAACAGGTATATGTGTCCATTTAGCGACTATTTCAGCGATCATTTCTTCATCAACTTGTTCCTTTAACAGTTGATCATCCTTAGGTATTTCCTTTAGTTTTTTCTTATGTTCTTCCAGTTGCTTATGTTTACCCGTCAAAACACCATATTTAAGTTCGGCAACCTTACCTAAATCACCTTCACGTTCAGCCCTTTCGATATTACTCTTTATCTGCTCTATCTCTTCGGAGGCCGAACTGATATTTTTTAGGATCTTCTTCTCTGCTTCCCAGTTCAGAGTAAGCCTTTTCTCTGTCTCTTTAAGCTCGGCCATCTCTTTTTTAAGTTTGTTAAGACGTTCTTTTGACATCGGATCTTTTTCTTTTTGAATAGAAAGTTTCTCTACTTCCAACTGTCTGATTTTACGCTTAATCTCATCAATCTCTGCGGGTAAAGAATCTATCTCCATCTTTAGGTGCGAGCATGCTTCATCTACAAGATCTATCGCCTTGTCAGGAAGAAAACGGTCAGAAATATAACGAGCGGAAAGAACTGCCGCAGATACGAGAGCACTATCGGTTATCTGTACACCGTGATGCACTTCATATTTCTCTTTGATTCCTCGCAGAATAGATACCGTCTCTTCTATCGAAGGCTCTGAGACCAATATTGGTTGGAATCTTCGTTCTAATGCAGCATCTTTTTCGATGTATTTACGATATTCATTCATAGTAGTAGCACCGACGCAATGCAGTGTACCTCTTGCTAAAGCCGGCTTCAACATATTAGATGCATCTACTGACCCTTCAGCTGCGCCGGCTCCTACCACTGTATGTATCTCATCGATAAAAAGAAGAATTTTACCTTCAGCAGCTTCAATCTCTTTCAATACAGCCTTAAGCCTTTCCTCGAATTCACCGCGAAACTTAGCACCTGCTATTAAAGCGGCCATATCGAGCTCTAACAATTCTTTATCTTTCAAATTTTCAGGGACATCTTTATCAATTATCCTTTTAGCTAAACCTTCGGCGATAGCTGTCTTACCAACACCCGGGTCACCGATTAGAAGCGGGTTATTCTTTCTTCTACGTGAAAGTATTTGAATAGTCCTGCGAATCTCTTCATCTCTTCCGATAACCGGGTCAAGAATTCCTTGAGAAGCCATCCGAGTTAGATTTCGGGCATATTTCTTCAAAGATTGATATTTTTGCTCAGGGTTTTGATCGGTAACTCGTTGTGTTCCTCTAATCTCTTTGAGAGCATTTATTATATCACTTCTTTTGATCTGATGTTTGTTGATTATCTTTTTTGAGTTCGTTCCCTTCTCGATAACTGCGAGCATCAAGTGCTCCAGGCTAACATATTCATCCTGAAACTGCTTCATCTCTTTTTCAGCATGAGCAAACAATTGGTTCAGTTCTCCTGAAAGGTAAGTCTGGCTGATCCCACTCACTTTGGGAAGCAGCTTTATTTCACCCATAACATCTTGCTCAAGCTGACTAGTATTAACGTCAGCCTTTCTGAGCAAAGGGATAATTAAACTTTCCTGCTGCGTCAGCAATCCTGCCAGAAGATGCAACGAGGTCATCTCCTGATTCCCATGCTCTTCTGCTATCTTTTTCGCTTGTTGAACTGCATCTTGAGACTTAACAGTTAAACTATTCAGATTCATATATACCTCCAAATTATTTTATTCTTTACCAATAAGATAATCATTTTTTTTATCTTGCAAAAGAACAACAACAGATGTCTCAAACCATGCCTGCCGCATTAATCTGACTAACCAATTTGTCAATTATATGGAGTACTAAGATGAGGAAACCTACCCCTCGATCAGCTCAGAACAACATACCTGTAACGTGATATTATTTTAGCAGGACAACTCCTTTTGTCGAGCTATGCTGATCGGTAATTAACCGTATATAGTAAATACCTGACGGTTGCGGTGCAAGATTGTCGTCTGTTCCGTGCCATACAATACTATGTCTCCCTTGGTCATAATTCTCATTTGTTAGATTTTTTATGTGCTGACCTCTAATATTATAAACGTCTAAACTGACCTGCGATGGTTCAGCTATTCGGAACGATATAGCAGTCTGTGGATTGAATGGATTAGGCATGGCAGCGATTATCTCAGTTTTCTCAATCTGAGGCTGCTTAGCGACCGATGTAGTGACTATCTCGTATTTAGCATCAGCTACTTCACTGGTATGGTAGTCAGGGTGAACAACTATCGCTTTGAACGACATGGTCTCTTCAACCGGTAATTCATTGATGTATCGATATGAAGATTGATCCGGTGTTGTCCCGTCGGTTGTATAATATATATCTCCAATATCAGCAGGCGACTTAATAGAAACAATTACTTCATTTTTATACTTACCCGGTGGTGGGTCAAAAACCGGCTTTTTTAGCTGGCTTTTGATAACAGCGCTCACTATATCAGATTCTTCTGATTCTTGCTCGTCTGCAAATAATGCCGTCACGTAATACTCGTATAATCCTGAGTCTAACTCAGCATCCACATAAGAAGTATCGGTTATAGTTTCTTCATTAAGGATATCAAACTCACCATCTTCATTGAATCTTCTATATAAGTTATATCCTTGAAAATCCGGTAAAGGAAATTGATCGAGGATATCAATCTCGTTCCAGTAAAGTCTGATTGAGGTCGTATCTGCTTGCGCCGCAAATCCTTTGGGAACAGGCAGAATATACTGCCATCGAGTCCCTCTGTGAACAACTTCATGTTCATATTCCGTACCATTGACTCGATCTGATCTGACTTTAAGCAGTTGAAATTCGTCGGCGAGATCCAATGTTAATAAACAAGCACTCCATCTATGGTCTTCAAAAGGATTGCCAATCTCCCAATTACCATCTTCGTTGGCATTAGTTACGTACATTAATTCCCCAGTGTGCAAGTTACCACTAACGACTCTCCCCACAACATGAACCTTATGCTGACCATCAACAACCATACTCGGGTTATCAATCGAATGATGGTCAAACATTCGTTCCGGTCCATTCCATTCAGCATCATCTATGTGCCTGTAAAAATGATGCTGTATCCATGGACTACCCCACATGTCTTGACCTGCTACAACTGCATAAATAACCTCTCCCCGTAGATCAATATCGAATGAAACATCGCTCTGCATAGGAGTAGCCAATTCATCTTCTTGCCAGACATCATGACCGGCAGCCCTATTCTGTAGAACACGAACCCGATCTCTGCCTAAATATCCAATCACCACCCTCCCTTCTTCAGTAGACTTTATGACAGGCCTTGCTAAATGCATACTGCGATGCGTCAAGCTCTCATCGACTATAATATAGTCCCATCGATCTTCGAGGTTATGAATATAAATAATTCTCCCTTCATCGCCATCTTCAGTAACTCCGACAATATGCACCTTGCCGTTGCCATCAACTACAACGTTAATCGTTTCAACTACAGCGTCACGGGTATCAATCAATTCTCTTGTCCAGTTATTATCTTCATCTCTCCTCAAAACATAAGCCCTATTATCTACAACTCCGTAGATCTCTAATATTTCGGTGATGGGATTAACGATTATATTGGGATACGTAAACCTGGATCCGGCCTCTTCAATTCTTTCCGGCAGTGACCAGTTGTTTTCATAATCCCTCGACGAAAAGTAAAGATCTCTGTCTCTGACGCCTCCATCAACCCTTTGCTGATGGTAAGTCACATACTGCAGGTTGAAATTATCTACATATATTGACCCCTGATTAATACTCTTTTGTATTCTGCTATCCGTGATCTCATGGCTCCTTGTTCTATCCCAATCGGGATGTTGACCGAACAATAATCCTACTACTGAAACTAACAGTAGCTCAACAAATAACTGCCTCTTCATAATAACCTCCCCGTTTTTTACATTCTTTAATCACTATCAACAATCTTTGTTTTTTATGATGTAGCCTATCTGGTTTTGTCAAGAATAATCTTGGCAACCATAACCGGAATTATAAAGCCTTAAAACTTATAATACCGTCCCCATAATGAAGCAGCACAAAAAAAACGCCTCTATACACGAACTTAATCAGGGAGAGATTATGAATCTTCAATATGGAATTTGTACAACAGCATGCCCTGATAATCTTGCACACAGCTCTCTATTTGCATGATTTCTTCATAGACAACCTGGGCACACCACTCTTGGCAAATTGCTCAGATAGATTTAATTATCTCTAATAGTAGCTCTTCGTCAGGTGTATAGAAACGAATTTTGAGTCTGCAGATGTCGACTTTCTCAGAGTATTGTTTAATTTTCGGCCAATCCTTCTCAGTTGTCAGCAATAGATCTATGTCATCATAATCGTCTCCTATTATTTTTTCGATAGGCTGTGAATAGCTATAGTGGTCAGGCATAATATAGTGTTTAATTACTGATATCCCTAACTTGTTAACTGTGTTATGGAAAGACTCCGGTCGGCCTATGGCAGAGATAAGAGCTATTCTTTTTTGTCTTATTGACTCTAATGAAACTCGATTATCGTGTCTGTCAAATATACCCTTAACCATGAACTGCCCTTTGATAACCGGTTTTTTATGATGCTTAGAAATAATTTGCTGCCAACTTTTGCCTTGGCCTACAACTACAATTGTATCAGCAAACTTGAGAGCTTTCGGGCTCTCTCGTAGCGGACCCGCTGGTAAAACAAAACTATTCACCTCTCCTGACAACTCCTTGAAGAGGACAAAGTCATGATCATGTTTAACCTTGTGATGCTGAAACGAATCATCCAGCAGTATAAAGTCAAGGTCGCCGTATTTAGTTTCTAAGCTTTTTATCGCTTGTTTTCTGTTCTTTCCGACGATAACAGGTATCCCTTGGAGTTGGTCCAGATATAATAACGGTTCATCACCAATCTCAGAGGGATCACAGGGCAACAGCTTAGATTTGTTTCTGTCGGATATTTGGGTAATGGAGTCTTCAAGCTTGCCCTTATAGCCTCGATGAGATATAGCAACCTTGAAGTCGTTTTTTTTTAACAATTCCGCTAAGTATATCGTAAAAGGAGTTTTCCCACTTCCACCGGAGACAATATTGCCGATGGAAATAACCTTTGTTTGTGGTCTGAACTGTTTATTAGTATTGTTAAAATAGTTGTTTCTGCTGAAGCCGGCTATTAGAGAATATAAAACAGAGGCAGGCCAGAGAAGATAGCTTAGCAAAGTAGTTTTATATATCAGTCCAACTAATTTAGCTTTCAACATATTCGCCGTCACCGGTCTATCTATCGTCTGCTATTAAGAACTAAAAAAGCGAAAAAGCATCCCTGCTTCCCATATGTCAAAGAAGCGGGGATGCTGAAAAATTTGCTAATGATAGCAAACCCGCTTATCAAAATTGAACTTGTGGTGCTTCTTGAGTCTCCACAGGAGCCTCAAAAAACTGCCTCTGAGCGATCCCGAAAAATCCAGCTAACATATTGTTCGGGAAAGTCACTAAGGTCCTGTTCAGATCTGCAACTGCATCATTAAACCTTTTTCTGGCAACAGCTATTCTGTTTTCAGTTCCCGCTAATTCGTCTTGAAGCCTGATGAAGCTCTCGTTAGCTTTCAAGTCGGGATAGTTCTCTGTGACCATCAACAGTCTTTGCAAGGTATTCCCCAACTCGTTCTGCGCTTGCTGATATCTCTGGAAAGCGGCGGGATCTTCTAAGAGGTCATCGCTAATTTGGATCATGCCTCCAACCTGTGCTCTGGCTTCGGTGACCGCTTGAAACGTTTCCCGTTCGTGAGCTGCATATCCTCTAACGGTTTCGACTAAGTTGGGAATTAACTCATAGCGTCGCATCAACTGGTTTTGAACCTCTGACCATCCTTGATCAACGTTAACCTCTAGTTGACGAAGTCGATTATAGCGACCAATTGCTGTTCCTGCCATGATAGCAACTATCAGCACAATGGCTGCTAAAACAATCAGAACGACAGTCATTGTTTTATTCATAATAACTCCTTATTTCTCTCTTAATTTAAAACTCAATCCCTTTTCTGGCTATTATTCCGGCTTGATAATAATGTTTTAACTCTTTCATTTCTGTTACCAAGTCTGCTTGTTCTATTATATCTGGATGAGCTGCCCTACCGGTCATTATCAATTCGGGCTTATCATTGATTTGAAATACTTTCTTTTGCTCTTCTAGGCTTAACAGCCCCCAAGCTACTGCCACATTTATCTCATCGGCAATAACCAGATCATAACGATCTCCACTTATAACATCCATAACTTTAGCCATAGCATCATGGGCTTCTTGAATATCATGCCGGGAAGGTTTACCCGGTTCGACTAGCTTATCGCTTCCGTACTGAAAGACATCTATGTTATCGATTTTAGAAAAGAAGTTTATCTCTCCGTACTCATAATTCTTTTTCATGAATTGAATAAGGCAAACTTTCTTTCCATGACCAAGCATTCTGATGGCAACACCGAATGATGCAGTTGTCTTACCTTTTCCGTTACCCGTATATACATGGACCATATTTACTCCTTCATCTCTATAATAACCAGTCGTCGTCATTTTGTTGCTAAGAAATATGCTTAAGCGTATTGAAGCCGGTATAGATCGTAATATAGATTCCTATTGGCAATAAGTTCGTTATGGTGCCCCTGCTCAACAATCTTACCCTTATGTAGTACAATAATTCTATCTACATGTTGAATAGTCGATAGCCTATGGGCTATTATTATAGAAGTTCTCTTCGCCATAACTTTCTTAAGAGCATCCTGAATCAACAGCTCTGTCTCTGTGTCAATATTTGAGGTCGCTTCATCAAGTATGAAGATGGACGGGTTATACGCTAAAACGCGTGCAAAAGCAATCAACTGCCGCTGCCCAACCGAAAGTGTAGCTCCTCGTTCCATTACAGGTTCGTCATACTTATGAGGCAACTTACTAACAAAGTAGTCAACATTAACATATTTAGCTATTCGCAGCATCTCTTCGTCGGAAATTTCTTTGTTATTAAATATAATATTGTCCCTGATATTACCTGAAAACAAGAACACGTCCTGCTGCACTATCCCGATATTCCTTCTAATGTCTTTGACCGAATATTGCTTGATATTTTTCCCATCGATGAGAATTTCGCCTCGTTGATAAGGATACATCTGAGCTATAAGGTTTATTATTGAAGTCTTACCTGATCCGGTATGACCAACTAATGCAATTTTCTCTCCCGGGTTGACCTTGAAAGATATATCCTTGAGGACAAAGTCATCTGCTTCAGTCTTATAATCTTGATTAGACTTTTCCGAACTACCGCTATAGTACTCGTTATTTTCCGAATAACCCTTATCTTCAATGCTCATATCTTGTTGCTGAGCAATCTTCAAGTTATCATCAGCAACCTTATAGGTAAGCCAAATATTTCTAAATTCTATCTCACCTTTAAACTCAGTGTTGGCAGTTAGGTTATCACGATAGTCTTCAGGATTCTTTTCTAATAAGTCAAATACTCTTTCTGCACCGGACATTGCTCTTTGCAAAACGTTAAATTTTTCGCTAAGACTGTTGACAGGTTCAAAAAACCGTTCCATGTACCTAATAAACGCCATCAGCATACCTAAAGAGATGGCATTACGAAGTATCTGCCCGCCTCCATACCATAATATTATCGCTACAGCGATATGTCTTGAAATACTTATCAGGGGCCGGAACAAAGCAAATAACTTTAATTGCGCCATCGACGCTTCATAATATTTCTGGTTTATTGCGCCGAACTGCCTGCATTTGTGATAGTACTGATTGAATAGTTTAACTATCTTAATCCCGGAAACATCCTCGCCTAACGCGGCATTTAGCATCGCAACTCTTTTCCTTACTTCGCGGTAAATAATCCGGGTTTTAATCTTGAAATGCTTAACTAGAATCAAGACGAAGGGGACTATCGTATATGTTACTAAAGCTAATCGCCAGTTCAAATACAACATAACAAACACAATGCCAAAAAGGATAAAAATATCCTGCATTATACGTACGAGACCCTGGCTGAGAAGCTCATCAAGAGCCCTGATATCGGTGGTTACTCTGGTTACTAGCCTCCCAATAGGATTCTTGTCAAAGAATGACAAAGGCATCTTTTCCAGGTGAACAAAGGCATCCTGCCGTAGATCATACATAGCCCTTTGAGCAAAAAGTTGGGTGACATAGATCTGAAAAAATTGAAACCCTAATCGCCCCACGACTAATGCTAAAAATAGTAAACCAAAAATAAACACTGCCCGGCGAGATTGCTCTCTGACTATTCCTCGCTCGTCTGTCTCAAGAGCCTCAACAGCCCTTTGTGATACTGCTATTTGCTCATCAGATATGACAGAGTATTCGATATTTTCAAGAATCTCTCTGTTGCGCGGCTCATTGGCAATCAAATAATAGTTATAGGGTAATAGCTGTTGACCCTCTTCTAATCTTTCCAGATCGTCACTATCAAAATAGTGTCTGGAATCTGTCGGGAAAATAAGGTGATATCTATCCTCGTATTCATAAATATCGAGTTTTGATTCCGGATTATTATTAAGGAACTGCTCATAATCCTCTCTGTTATCAAAGACGATCATATTTCTCGAAGGGACAATATGCTCATCTATCACAGTTTTCAGGATAAGCGGTAATGTTAACTCTATAACTGTCAGTACTACTAACAGCATTAAGGATAGCGCCACTAACAATTTATAAGGCTTCAGGTACCTGAGAAGCTTGACTATGAGCTTATTATCGTATATCTTTGTCTGCAGAGTATCGGTGGTCAGTTCGTAACTTTTTTCGTCCATTTATTATCCTTAATTTATCTCTTTTCTATGCTTTCTTGCAATTGTTGCTTCTCATAGAGATCATAGTATAGCCCCTTTACTTCCAATAAGTCAGAATGCGTTCCGCGCTCTACTATTTTTCCTTGATCGAGCACGATTATCTTGTCGGCATGTTGAAGAGAAGATATTCTGTGAGCAGCAATAATTGTAGTCTTCTTATTTCTTACCTCAATTAGATGGCTTAAGATCCCTTTTTCTGTTTTGGTGTCCACCGCAGATAATGAATCGTCTAATATCAGAGTATTAGGCTCTAATATAAGGGCACGGGCTATTGCTATCCGTTGTTTTTGGCCACCAGACAAAGTAACGCCTCTTTCTCCAACTATCGTATCATAACCGTGCTCAAACTCTCTAATCTCTTTATCGATGTTAGCTAAACAGGCAACTTTCTGCACTTCTTCTCGAGGAGCTTCGGGTTTGCCGAATTTTATGTTGTTGGCTATTGTATCGGAAAAAAGGAATATATCCTGAGGCACGACGGCCACATCTCTTCTCAGCACGGTCAAAGGAATTGCATAGATCTCATGGTCATCGATAAATATAGTTTCTTTGGGCGGATTATAAATCCGGGTTATCAGATCTATTAGCGTCGATTTCCCGCATCCCGTTCTTCCCACTATCGCTAAGGTCTTGCCTTGCTCAAGCTTGAAACTGACATTCTTAAACACATCTTCATTTACCTGCTGTTCTTTTTCTTCCTTCTCGTAATCAGTTGCCGGATATCGGAAAGTTAAATTTCTAACTTCTATTTTACCCGAAATCTCTTTTATCGCCGAATCAGCTTCTTGGTCGTTTATCTCGTCGGTCGTATCCAATATTTTATTGACCCTTTTAAGAGAAACCGTACCACGTTGATACAATTCAACGATCCACCCTATAGCCATCATCGGCCACACAAGCATTCCCAAATATGCATTAAAGGCAACAAAATCACCAATTGATATCTCACCGTCAATTGCCGCAGAACCACCATATATCATAACGATTACCATACTCAGACCACTTATAACACCCATAAGAGGATGAAAAAAACCTGAAAGCTTAGCCATCTTAATATTATTTTCTAAGTACTCTCTCGAATAAACATTCATCTTCTCAAGTTCCGGCTTTTCTTGTGCAAATGCCTTAACTACTCTCACTCCTGAGATACTCTCTTGTACCATACCGGATAAATCGGAAAAGGACTCTTGCACCTTGCGAAACTGCCGGTGCACCCTACGACCGAAAATACGAATTGCCAAAGAAAGCATCGGTAAAGGAATAATGGCATAAATTGTCAGTCGGGTATTGATAGACAGCATAAATATTATCGCAGCTAAAGTCATAATAATTATATCGGCAGCAGCTATCAGACCCATCCCAAACAACATCCTGACCGAATGAATGTCATTGGTACTGTGAGCCATTAAGTCACCGATTTTTGCCTTATTAAAAAACCTTTGCGAAAGCTTCATAAGGTGCTCATAAAACTCCTGTCTAAGACCTCGCTCTATAATCCAAGAATTGCCGACTATCAGAATACGCCACCAATATCTCATATAGGCAATCGTCCCCGACATAGCGAATATTAGTAATGCATAGAGAGCCAAGTGTTTCTGAGTAATGGTCTCTTCAGCTATTCCGTCAATAGCATTTCTAAGCACGATCGGAATTGCTAATTGTACTGCATCCACAATTATCAGGACAACTATACCCATAATTATGGCTTTTATATTTTGTTTTAGGTAGGGTATTACCCTATCAAATAATCTCATATCTTATATCTTTTCCCCATTATTTTAATCTTTTTTCAGTTATTATTGGTCAGAATACCTGCGTGTCTACTTTCGAAACATATCTCAGATATCACTGAAAGAGGATCAGCCTGCCAAAATCCTCTCCATCCTGAATAAACCACTACTGAATCTAATGCAACTTGAACAGCTCAATGTAGTCTGATAAAGTTTGTAGCTGTTGAGTATATTTGTCAAAAAATGGCTTAAGTCTCTCCTTGGGCAGTTTAGCAGTTCCCGTGATAAAATCTACGGCCATCAGTAAGGAACTGATATCAAACTCCGTGACTTCATCAGCTTTGTAGATCAACTCTTTCCTTTTTATAGGAATGTATTCATCCAATAAGAACAAAAGCCCCTTCAATATCGGTTCAATAGTAGCAAAAGAGACCTCAATAAGCTCTTTAAGTATCTTGGTGTGACCATAATAATCGAGAACATTCATTTTAATCAGCAGTTCTTTACTTTTCAACTCACGCTCCATTTCTAATCGTATATAACTCTTTTCAAACCTCAGGTCTTTGAACGCGTCATGTTTTGCATGAATATTGTAATAGTCTGTCTTGATATTCAAAAACTCAAGCGGAAAGCTATCGAGTGAATGCTCTATATAGTGAGGGCTAATTATTAACGGCGGATTTATCCCTTTTCTGTTTATTTCTTTAACTACAGAATGTGCCTTGACGACCTGGACAAGAGAATCGTCTTCAAGAACTACTACTAAACTGCCTTGATCGGAAAGGCCTGTATTATAGACTGCTATCTGAATGACGTCATCCCAAATCTGTAACAGTTGAGCAGCTATCTTCTCCCAAAAAGGTTTCTGTTTATTTTGCATTTTACCTCCAATTTCAGCCTGTTCTACCGGCTCTAGAATCTTTGCCTATATAGACTGTGGCAACTTGTTTTGCCATTTTCCGTATGCGGTTAATATATACAGCTCTTTGCATGACGCTAATCGCACCGTGCGCATCAAGTAGGTTAAATATATGAGAAGATTTGATCAGAAAATCATAAGCAGGATAAGGTAGCTTCTTCTCGAGCAATGCATAGACTTGTTCTTCGAGGCTATCAAAAAGCGTGAACCAAAACTTGTCTTTCGGTACATCAAAATTAAACTTACTGAACTGCACCTCTTTATCAAAAAAGATATCACCGTAAGTAGTAGTGTCATTCCACTTTATCTCTTTGATGTCGTTTACCCCCTGAATATATAGAGCAATTCTCTCCAACCCATAGGCCAGCTCAACGCTTATCGGAAACAATTCTATCCCTCCGATTATCTGAAAATATGTAAACTGCGTGATCTCCATGCCGTCGAGCCATACTTCCCATCCTAAACCACCCGCTCCTAAGGTTGGAGATTCCCAGTCGTCTTCAATAAAACGAATATCATGCTTCTCCAGCTCTATTCCAATAGCCTCTAAACTACCTAAATAAAGCTCCTTGATATTATCGGGTGTCGGTTTAATAATTGTTTCAAATTGATAATAATGCTGATATCTATTAGGGTTTTCTCCGTATCTACCGTCTTTAGGCCGGCGACACGGCTGCACAAAAGCAGCGGCAAAATCTTTCTCTCCGAGTGCTGTGAAGAATATTGCCGGATGGAAAGTAGCAGCTCCCATCTCCACATCATAAGGCTGAAGAATATTACAGCCTTGTTCGGCCCAATATCCTTGTAAGTTCTTAATTATGTCTTGTAAGTTCACTTTATATCTAATCCTTGGTTTCTGACTCATTTATAATGTTTGCTTGGTAAATCATCTCGGTAGCGGAATAACTGTTTAGTCACCGAATGTCGGCAAATGATCGGGGATTAATAAGTCGGCCTCTGTACAAGCTTTCAGCTCTTCAATAGTAGTTCCGGCAGCTATCTCTTTAAGCAATAAACCTTGTCCGGTGATCTCCATCACAGCTTTATCGGTAACTATCAAGCTGACCTGTCCTTTCGCCGTCAAGGGCAAAGTACAACTTTTTAAAATCTTCGCTTTCCCGTACTTATCGCAGTGCTCCATAGCAATAATAACTCTCTTTGCACCTGTGACTAAATCCATAGCGCCACCCATACCGGGTACGAGCTTGCCGGGTATCATCCAATTGGCTAAATTTCCGTGTTGGTCAACCTGCAAAGCTCCCAACACTGTCATATCTATGTGCCCGCCTCTGATTATGGCAAAGCTTAGACAGGTGTCAAAATATGAAGCGCCTCGCTTTACTGTGATATAACCCCCTCCGGCATTGATCAAGTCTTTATCTTCCGATCCGGGTTTTGGAGCAGCGCCTACTCCCATGATTCCATTCTCACTTTGAAAAAAAACTTCAATCTCTTCAGGTATATGGTTAGCTACCTCTGTCGGAAGACCTATACCAAGATTAACGAAATCTCCGTCCGACAACTCTTGAGCGATTCTTATCCCAATCTTTTTTTTGATTAATGCTTTATCCATGACATACTCCTTGAGCAATTCAAGCCGGTACCAGGTAATCTACAAAAACACCCGGAGTGATAATCTGTTCAGGATCCAACTCTCCGACCGGTACAATTTCATCTACTTCTACGATAGTTTTCTTAGCAGCCATAGCCATGATTGGATTACTGTTCCGGGCAGTCTTGCTGTATACAAGATTACCTTTCTCGTCAGCTTTATAAGCTTTTATCAAGGCTATATCGGCACCGATAGGTTTTTCTAGCAGATAGTCCCGGCCATCAACATTTACAATCTGTTTCCCTTCTGCTACTACTGTCCCTAACCCTGTCTCTGTCAAAACTCCACCTAAACCGGAACCAGCAGCGCGAATCTGCTCTAACAAAGTCCCCTGAGGCGTGAGCGTCACTTTTAAAGAACCATCATTCATCTGTGTTTGAGTAGCTTTATTAGTTCCGATGTGAGAGGCAATAACTTTGTTAACTTGACGGTTAGTTATCAGCTTTCCCACTCCCTTATTGTCATAGTCCGTAGCTATGACAATCATCGTAAGATCCTTTGTGCCTTTTTTAACAAGTGCATCGATTATTCTTTCTGCACATCCAACAGACAGAAACCCACCAAATAAAACAGAGCTTCCGGAATTTATCAGGCTAATTGCTTGTTCGAGTTGAATAATCTTAGACATAATACCTCTCTTTATGGTTAATAGCTTTCAAAGTTTTATTGATTAAGCTTCGCTAAAACAGCTACTTTTTGCAGTTATGGGCAATAAATGAAGCAACGTCACTAGCATAAGTCCCACTACCAAAACCGGCATCATAACCCAACTCTATCGCCAGCTCGTTATTTAATCTCGGGCCTCCGCAAATAAATAGTATTTTATCCCTGATTCCTTCTGCTTCAGCTAATTCAATTAACTTAGTGAGGTTCTTTATATGGATATTTTTCTGAGTTACTACCTGAGAAACCAAAACTACATCGGCATTATTGTCAATAGCTTTTGATAGGAGCTCTTCGGAATTTACCTGTGCACCTAAATTCATAGCCTTAAAACCATTATACCTTTCCAGACCATATCGATGGTTATAGCCTTTCATGTTCATTATTGCATCAATCCCAACAGTATGCGCATCTAACTCGATACAAGCTCCAATAACCGTCAGCTTCCGACCATACCGCTCATCAATATACTCGTCTATCTCTTCCATACTCATAACAGGAGTTTGAACCACTTTAACGTCAATACTACCCAGATCAACTGAAGCTTTAGTTGAAGCAAATACTATAAAATGCGTAAAACCTTCAGCAAGATCGTTGATATAGCAGACGTCAACATCATACATGCCCATCTTCAGCAGTAGCTGTTTAGCGGCCTCTTTACCTCTTTCATCTGCACTGACAGGCAAAACAAAGGATAACTGCATTTTCCCATCGTTTTGTGTGTCTCCATAAGGTTTTATGACTTGTCTATCCATCTTCTTTCCTATGTTTATATTCGCTCTTTGTTCTTTGTTCTTCGTTCTTCATTGACGAAGTCATGAGCGTTACTATGTTAAAAATTCAATTATCTACCACCGAGAACACCGAAAAAAGCACCGAATAATGGTTTACTATGTTTAAAATAGTTATCAGCCACCTGTGATTCCGGAACGCTGACTTTCAGTCGGCTGGTACGTCGGCTTTAGCCGGCAATTTTTAATCATTCCCTTGGGTGTCTTCATTTTGCAATTATACATCGAACATTGTAAATTATACATTATTTTCATTGTCATGAGTGTTTATTATGATTTAAACTTCCAATTCTTGCTGCATTTTGTCCATAAAGGGGTTGATATAGTTTTCGTCCTTCTTAAATACTCCTTCTAAACCTTTACCGCCATTTTCATCACGTTTGATCTCGGCAAAGGAGCCTGCCGCCATGGCCTTCATCAGACCCATGTTTTTAACTTCTCCGAGAAAAGCAGCAGCTTCGAACAGTACTTGATTAGCGCGTCGGGTAATAAAACCATCATGTTTCAAGACAATCTCGCCCGCTAAATCCCTCACCGCTTTAAAGATATAATCAGCATTTTCTAATGCTAAAGCACGATCGGCAAGGTGAGGCGTATGAACAGCTTCGGTCATCATTCCTAATAGCTGCACTCCTTGACCGGTTAGCTGTGCAACAAAATTAAACATTCCGTTCATTAGGTGTGTCCGAAAGACATTGGTTGAAGCAAACTTCGTAGGTGGCATATATTTTACAGGAGAATCCGGCAATAAGGTTTTAGTCAATAAGGCATGGGCCAATTCGTACAATACGGAGTTCTCCATAGCTGGATCGATCTCGAAGGCGTGCCCTAAACCCATTTTCTCTGAAGGAACACCGGACAGCAAGGCAAATTGCTCATTTATCAATTGTGAAGCTGTGACCGTATACGCTTTCTCAATAGCGTCTGATGTGGTCAAATAATTATCTTCACCGGTCTGAATCTCAATTCCTGCATAAGCATTAATCATGCGCGAGAAATACTGATCTAAAAAGGTTCGCTTCATGTTAATATCACGGAACAGGATACCGTACATCGCATCATTTAACATAATGTCTAAACGCTCAACAGCTCCCATCACGGAAATCTCGGGCATGCATAGACCCGAAGCATAATTTGTCAGGCAAATATACCTGCCAACTTCCTCTCCGGTTTCATCAAGACCTTCCCGCATAATACGAAAGTTTTCTTGAGTTGCAAAAGTACCGCCAAAACCGGTTGTTGTAGCACCATAAGGAACATAATCGAGTAAAGATTGGGCGGTAGAACGAATTACAGCGATGATATCTGCTCCTTGTTTAACGGCCGCCTTAGCTTGGATGACATCTTCATAAATGTTACCCGTTGCTACTATTACATATTTAGCAGGTGTTTTGCGCGCTCCAAACTTTTCCCACATTTGCTCACGGTATTCTCTTTGCTGTCTAACTTTGTCAAGCCCCTCTTCAGTCAGAGCTTCAATAAATTTGAACACCCGATCTACAGGGAGTAAGTCAACCTTAGAAATATCGAGTGACCTCTCAGCTATTTGTTTTGCAATCTCTTTCGCTGAACAGCTTAAAGAAAGCATAGCATTGGCCAGGTAATAAGCTGCTCCTTTTTCTAAGCAGTTAGCGGCAGCAAGATGATCTATCATCACATTGGGGAGCGGTTCTCCGTCACTGGTCGCTCCATCAACACCCATAAGACGGACAACAGTCCTCTCTATGGTAACAGAGCTATAGTTGCTAAGTAACGGCTTAAATTCCGCCACGATTTCTCGAGCATAACCTCTAGCTTCTTCGACTTTGTGCTTGTTGATATTCAGGTTCATCTTGTCTCTCTTATCATTCATTGTTACGGATCACTTCCAATGTTTTCCCCGAGCTAAGCTCAAATGCTTCCAATATTACGGTAAATACCGAAATGGGAAGCGCAAAATTATATAATGATTAATTCAGGGAATCTAACCTTTAAACCATCATTTAGTTAAGAGTTATCAGTCAAGACATTATTTCAGCAATGGAGGTTGAAAACAAGAGACGCTTAACTGCTTTTTCTAACTACCTATTTCTGCTCCAGCATCCAGAAACAAGCACCTAATCCAATATCCTATACGCTGTCGAGTTCTTCCGGTTTACGACTTCAGGATTCGTCATCTTCAACATAAATCTATCCTTTGTCGCTCTTTAGTGTTTCTGCTATCATTAAGGTCAACTAAATGCCCTACAAAAATGTGAGCAGATAATATGGGGGCAGTCACTTACTCGACTTGAAAGAGAACCGTTATAAGTTCGGAAGCACTTATAGGGTTGCAAAGGGTCAAAAGATTTATAGTTCACTAGGTTAAGGTTGTTTTGATCTCTGGATTATTTGGACAGTGACAATAAAAAAACACTACCGAAGAAAGAGATAAGCCGGATTCTGTACTTTGTCATACTGAGGGTTTAATCTCGCTTAAAAGGACAAAGTTATGCCTATTTATCTAAGCCTTTTGTCAAAAAGGCTTTAGCTGCTTACCCGAGAACAAACTACATCGGGCAGATGTAGGGTCTCCAGACCTTGCTCTCCTATTTAGCATTGCACCGGATAAGGCTTTCCCAGCATACACTGTCGCCAATGCATCTGGTAGTCTCTTACACTACCATTTCACCCTTACCATGCCCTGAAAATAACTGTTCAAAGCATGGCGGTTTGTTTCTGTGGAGCTATCTCTTCATCACTGAAGCTTTCGGTTAGAAAGTATCCTGCCCTATGGTGTCCGGACTTTCCTCTCCAGATATCTTAGGAGCAGACATTCCTCTTTCTTCGGCAATAACATTATTCATTCAGTTTATCAATCTCTTGAACTACTTCTTCACTTACTATCATTCGGCCGCAACTTTCACAGCTAACAATGGCGTCTTTTTTACTGATATCAATCAACATCTGTGGCCTTATACTAAACCCACATCCGCCGCATCCGTTACTAGTATTAACAAACACAACTGCTTTGCGGTTTTTGTGGATAATGAGATTAGCATACCGTTTAACTAGAGGAACAGGTAAATCCTTAGCTATATTTTTCCGTTCTTCTTTAGTCTTTTCTATTTCCTGCTCTATTAAGACCACCTTCCTTCTGAGTTTTTCAGCCTTATCATCCAATTCTTTCTGACAAACATCGTGTTCGGCCTTCTTCTCATTGATATGCGCTTTAATCTCTTGTTCGTCTTCTAATAGGACGAGCATCTTGTCGTCGAATTCACTGTTCTTATTTTTCAGAAAGCTGATCTCATCATTGAGAGCTTTATATTCTTTGTTATTCTTGATTTGTGTCAATTGTCCTTCATATTTTTCTATCTTCTCTTGATTAGACTTTAACTCTAACTCAATTTTATCTTTTTCTTTCATGTTCTTTTCAAGTTTCTTTTTGGCCTCATCAAGAGCTGTCTGAGCTTCTATCAAGTTCTTTTCCAATTCTTCTAACTGCAAAGGTATCCTTTTTTTTAACACCTCTTTTTCGGTGATAATATCGTCTAGTTGTTGCATACGGACGAGTGCTATAAGTCTTTTTATCATCTATATCTCCCTGAATAAAAGTGAAATGTCTAAAGATTTCGCCGAATGAGTTATGGCTCCGGTTGAAATAAAGTCAACCCCTGTCTGAGCGTAAGCTTCAATATTTTCGAGGTTAACGCCACCTGAGATCTCTGCTTCGACCTTGAATCCGCTTTTTTCCCTATCTTGATTAATAGTGTCTACAGCTTTGTAGAGCTCATCAATTGACATATTGTCCAATAATACCCTGTCCACAGAACACTTAAGTGCCTCCATTAACTCTTGGAGATCTTTCACCTCTACTTCGATTTTGTAATTCAAGTTATGCTGCTTAACCCTCTTAACTGCTTCCGTTATTGATCCGACTGCTTCTATATGGTTATCTTTAAGCATAACCATGTCGTACAAACCAAATCGGTGATTATAGCCACCCCCCACTTTAACGGCATATTTTTCCAGCTCTCTGAAGAGTGGTGTTGTTTTGCGGGTGTCAAGCAGCTTGACTCCATACGGGCTAATTAAGTCGGCCATTCTGTTGGTCAATGTAGCTATGCCACTCAACCTTTGAAGAAAATTCAGCGCAACTCTTTCGGATTTGAGAATATTTTCGGCAGTTCCGGAGACTTTTATAATTTCATCTCCCGGTGCGACTTTGTCGCCATCTTTCTTATATGATACAATATGGACGTTAGGATCTTTAAAATTAAAAACCTGCTGAACAACATCCAAGCCGGCCAAGATGCCTACCTCTTTGGCTACTATAAAAGCTAAAGCTTCTTTAGGCCCTAACTTTAGGTATTCGGTAGTGATATCGCCAGTTTTAAGATCTTCTTCTAAGCTCAGTTTAATTAATTCTTTGATGTTCATAATGCCTGCCAATTCAGTATCTCCCTATGATTGTCAGAAAGTTCGTGAAATGTCGACACAAAAAAAGCATCTGTCAATAGACAAATGCTTCTTGGACGTAAGATTATATGCTGTTCATTTATAGTTTTCCTTGCTTCTCTTCCTGAATTCATCAATATCCACCTCGTCGCGTCAAAAAATCAGTTACTGTTCTCATGTCAACTACTTTTATAGCCGGCTCTTAAAGGTATTCTGTCCAGTTTCTCTTTTTTATTAACTCTACCACGTCCTTGACTTTTTCAGCACTGGCCTTGTCTGCAATAAGCAGAGCATCATCAGTCTCAACTACAATCAAGTCATTTACGTCAATTAAAGCAACAAGCTTACTACTGTGAACATAGTTATCTTCACTTGTGATCACAAGGCTCTTCTCGGGTAAAGTGTTATTGTTCTTATCTTTTTCCTGCAATTCACTAACCGCCCGCCAGCTACCGACGTCACTCCAGTGATAATCTACGGGGATGACAATACCTTTGGTTGATTTTTCCATAATCGCTACATCCACGGGCTGTTTTGGGATATCGGCATATATTTTACTGATCGTACTCCCAGCATCTGTATTATGATATAGGTCTACAATGTCAAACACCGGTTCAATAATTGAAGGAGCGTATTGCTTAAAGCTTTCAATTATTGTCTCCAAGTTCCACATAAACATACCACTGTTCCAGTAGTAGTTACCGGCTTCCAAAAAAGACTTGGCAGTTTTGTAATCAGGTTTTTCTTTGAAATTATTGATCCGATAGGTATTCTCTTCTATCACTTCACCAGCTTCAATGTAGCCATAACCTGTGGCTGGGTAATCAGGCTTGATTCCAAAAGTGACTAAAAAACCCTTACTCGCAGCCTCTTCTGCTTTTTTAAGGCTTGCAAGATAAACATCCTGCTCTATGATCACATGATCTGAAGGTAACACAAGCATATTTTCTTGAGGTGAATATTTCCCGGATAAATAAACTGCACTTAGAGCAATACATGGAGCCGTATTCCGGCCTAAAGGCTCTACTATAAGATTCTCTTCGGGAATTTCAGGAACATTCTTGCGGATAAGCTCCTTTTGAGAAGCAGTAGATACAATGAAGATCTTTTCGGGACCTATAACCGGATAAAGCCTCTCCACCGTCTTTCGTAACATCGTTTTATCAGAAAACAACTGCAAATACTGTTTCGGTTTGCTTTCTTTACTCAGGGGCCAAAATCTTGTTCCAGATCCCCCTGCCATAATAACAGCGATCATTTTTCCTCCTTTATTTACCGTTCCGAAATCGGCAATCTCTATAATCTGTTGTTTATTTTGTTTGGTCTATTATCGAATAGTCTTGCAACTCGGGGACTGAGAACACCTCATCTGAGATATATTCGTCAATCTTTATGTCACGGAATATGTATTCAACCTTATTACCGTCATGATCTTCATAGCTTATCTCTCTGATCAGCTTCTGTGAACTGCAAACTAATGTATGTATGCGACTAATGTCGGGGTCATTCTCAACTATTAATTCAATACTAATAACATCATTACTGTCAAGCAACTTTGGCTTAGATACGTTCCAGTAATGATTTATCGCCAGATGAGGTATGTATTGGTCATCCATTCCCGTTATAATAGCTGTTCGTTCGTTATCATCAAGCACAAACACCTTGTCATCAACTATCACTCTCTGCCCATCCGGTTCAAAATATACTAAAGAAAACCGCTCGCCTTTAATCATCAACTCACCACGTGAAACCAACTCGAGATCCTGCTCGATCCAGTAGTTTTTTTGTATAAAATCAGCCTGAAACGTTGACATAGAAGCATAAACTTCTGTAATCCTCATTGCGGTCTCATCCAGAATGTCCCGCGTCTCCGAATATAAGGCCTTAGATATTATTATTATACTAACAATAGAACTAATCACTTTGACGATCTTAATTAAGTCCATAAGCATTTTTTATCTCTTCTGTTGCGACAATATCTCGTGATTTGCTGCCGACATATTTACCAATTATACCTGCCTGTTCAAGCATGTCTATCAACCTGCCTGCCCGGGCATAACCTATTTTAAAATGTCTTTGCAGCATAGAAACTGAAGCTGAATCAGTAGCTATCACTATCTTTGCTGCGTCAATAAATAACACATCCTCAAAATCTACTAACTGTACATCTTCCGGAGCATTAGACACAATCTCAATGTCCTGTTCAGGCTTCGGTTGAGTCCTTAAATAATCCACTAATTGCTCGATTTCATCATCCGAGACATATGTCCCATGAATCCTTTCAGGCAAAGCTTTCGATGGAGTTATCATAAGCATATCACCTGAACCCAATAAACTTTCTGCCCCATTCATATCTAATATGACCCGTGAGTCGATTTTTTGTGCAACTCTGAAAGCTATTTTTGCCGGGAAATTTGCTTTAATCAGGCCTGTTATGATTTTCATTGATGGTCTTTGGGTGGCGATAATAAGATGAATCCCAATGGCTCGAGCCATCTGGGCTAACCTTGTTATCGGCATCTCAACATCACGCCCTGATTTTAAAATCAAGTCGGCAAACTCGTCTATTATTATGACAATAAAAGGTAGATGCTCTAGTTTCTGATCTGAAGTTTTCTTGGTATTCTTGATCTTTTTATTATAAGAGGTGATGTCTCTAACGTTAAACTTCTGCAACAATTCGTAACGCCTTTCCATCTCGTTAACAGCCCAGTTGAGTGCAGTCAAGGCCTCTTCATGATCAGAAACAATGTTCTGGATCAAATGCGGAATCCCTTCATAACCTGACAACTCTATCCTTTTGGGGTCAATTAAAACCAGACGTAACATTTCCGGATCGGCACGGAACAAAAGATTGCAAATTATTGAGTTCACACACACACTTTTGCCCGAACCGGTTGCGCCTGCGATTAGCAAATGAGGCATCTTAGCTAAATCAGCCACTACCGGGTTACCAACAATGTCTTTACCTAAAGCAATAGATAAATTACTGCTCTGTTTATACATTTTTTCAGATGCTAACACCTCACTCAAATAAATAATCTCTCGATCGCGATTAGGTATCTCAACCCCCACTAAGCCTTTACCGGGAATTGGTGCTTGAACTCTTATGCTCTTTGCTTTAATAGCCAACGCTAAATCATTGGCCACATTAGAAAACCTGCTAACTTTGACATTAGCAGCAGGACGTAATTCAAATTGGGTAATTACCGGCCCGACATTGACGTTAACAACATCCGCTTCTATACCCAGATTTTCCAGCTTTTTTGTTAGAACCTTGCTAATATTATTAATCTCATACTGTCTATCTTCAATTCTGCTATGATGTTGAACAGGAGGTGCCTGCAAATACACCCCAATTTGCGGTTTCACATATTTATCTGATTTAGTTACATTTTTCAGATTATGGTTAGATGGTAATGCTTTTGAACCTTGTTGTTGCAGCTTTTCAATCTCATCGTCTTCAGTTATATCTTTAACCACAAACTCTTTATCCTTGACCGGCCTTATATCATCTATAGGACGGTTTTCTTTATAATCGGTAATCTTTGGAGCTACGGAGTGGTCCTTCGTAATTACTTTCTGGGGATCACCAGTTGTTGAAATTCGCTTGCTCTTTTTCTTATTTTTAGTAAGAGGCAAACTTTCTTTCTTCTTTGGCAGTTTTTTCAGAAACTCTAAAATAAAAGAAAAGACTCGTTTGAAGAGTATGAAAATATTGACTATCAAGAGCTTTGCCCGCTCTGTTTCTAGTATTGCTAACAGAAACCCCATACACGCTGTGAAACTAATAATCGCCGCTCCGGTAGCCCCAAAAAGCCTATGCAGAACCCCACTAATCCAATTTACAACAACGCCGCTGTGGGCGACGAAGCTTTCGTTGACTGCCAGAATAAAGAGATTAGCGAACAGTGCAAATACGAGCAAGAATAACGCTTTTGGATAATAACTTCTTCTTTCTGCAAATAAGAGTAAAATCACACCAATTAAAAGCAAAGCCAAGATCGCAGTATAACCCACATAATAACCAAAGAGTATGTATAAAACATAGCCAAAAAAGGCCCCAAAAGGTCCTATTATATTCTCCATAACAGGAAAATCTAACCTTAAAACCCTGAGAAATGTTAAGTTAGCTGTTCTCAGCTCGCTAAAATCGTTCCTAAGCACTTCAGCACCCTGAACCATACTTAGAAACAGCAATATGGCCACTACAATATATATTATCCCAAAATAAAGGTTCGTGTATTCACTTTGCGGCTTATCGTACTTCACCTTTCAGCTCCTTTGCGCTTACTTGTTAAACCTGATGATCAATATGTCGCCATCTTTTACCTGATACGCCTTACCCTCAAGACGAAATTTCCCGGCATCTTTAAGGGCTCTTTCATTTTTATAGCTAATTATATCATCAAAATGATAGCATTCGGCTCGGATGAAACCATTCTCCATATCTGTGTGAATCTTACCGGCTGCCTGAGGTGCTAACAGACCTTCTTGAATCATCCAAGACCGAACCTCTTGCTTGCCAACTGTATAAAACTGAATATACTGCAAAGCCTTATACGCTACATCAAAGATTCTTTCCTTAGCAAACCTATAAAACCCAGCTTCCTGTAAGAAAAGAGAAGCATCATTATCGTCAAGATTATTAAGCTCCATCTCATATTTACCCAATACAACAACTGAAGAAAGCCCTTCGGCTAAGATATCCTTCTGTACTTGATTGGTAGTTGACAAGTTAGCCTCATCTGTATTTAGCACTATAAACAAAGGTTTCGATGAAAGAAACTGAAAACCTTTTATCAAGCGGCGTTCTTATTTGTCCAGTTGCATTTTCCGGACAGGTAATTCATCGTGTAATCCATTAGCAACCTTCTCTAAAAGTTTTTTTTCAGCTTCGGCTAATGCTGATCTAACCCCTCTTTTGAGGTTCATGTTTATCTTTTCAAGCCTTTTCTCAGCTATGATCAAATCAGATAAGATAAATTCACTCTCAAATCTATACACATCTTTCAAAGGTTTTGCTTTACCTAATTCTTCGTCAATAACTGCATCTTCAAAACACCTGACAACAAGACCGATAACATCCAACAACTTAGCCTCTACACTATTAAATACCTCTTTCGTATCTTCATCCTCTCCTTTTGCAAAATCATATACCTCGACGCTAGGAAAAGTTATTTTCTTGGGCTGATAAATTTCAACAAGTTTCTCCACCCGCTCATCGAGTATCTCAACTACTGCTTTATTTATATCACTCCTATGAATATAGCCGGTTTCTGTTTCTAAACCGGTCATTGCATTGTATACTGTTGTCTTCCCAGAATTCGGAAAACCTAAAAACCCTAAAACCATTTCACCTCTTTATCTCTTTTATTATTAGCCATTATTTATTACAGATCTAAAACTTTCCTTATCTCAGACGGCCTTAATAGACGAAACATCCCCGGTGGAACTCTGTCCAGTTTAATTCCCGCTACTTGCAAGCGTTTCAAACTCACCACCTGATAGCCAAATTTTGCAAACATCTTGCGAATCTGCCGGTTCTTACCTTCAGTCAGGATTACCTTCAAAACCGTTTTATTTTCATCAGCGGATCTAATGTAGATCTTAGCTGGCTGGGTGTAACCACTATCGATTCTAACTCCTTCCCTCAAACATATTAAGTCTTTCTTTCTAATCATTCCATTAATATCGACTCGATAAATCTTTTCGGTGCTATATCTGGGATTGATTATCTTTTGAGCAAATGATCCGTCATTTGTCATTAATAAAAGCCCTTCAGTATCCTTATCCAACCGTCCAACCGGAAACAAATGATGCCATTGCTCCGGAACGAATGAAAAAACGGTTTTTCTGCCAAGCTCATCACTCCTTGTAACCACATAACCTTTAGGTTTATTGAGCAATAAGTATATGTTTTCATCAATAGGCTCGACAATACGCCCATCTAGACGGACTTCTGCTTGCGATGTATTAACTTCAATTGCTAGGTCAGTAACGATCGCGCCATCAACCGTAACTCTTTTTTTGACAACAAACTCTTCAACCTTCCGCCTTGAACCTAATCCACACTTCGCTAAGTATTTGTTTATTCTCATTATTATCCTTTCAATCCCATATAATCACCACTCTACCAGGCTTCTAAGCTATTGCGTATTATCACTTTGAAAAGCTCTTCGAAAATCGCTTTTTGGGCTTCTTCCTCAGTTTTCAGCCTAACACTTTCATGATCTTCCGACATTGGATAGTAGCGTTCACTCAGAGAGAAAGAACTATTCTCCCATATAACGTCATTTCTGACTAAATCTGTGAAAGAAATCTCGAAAGTTATGGTAACCCTATACTCTTCGATATTTTGATCCATATCAAATCCATACACTTCGTTTTTATAATCGGAAATCTCACCTTCAACTATGCTGTCGGCATCATCATAAGTTATTCTTAAACGCCCATCCTGCTGAAAATAAGTAATCAGATCCTCTCTAAGTGACTCGGCTAAGTGAATTTCCACCGTCTTATTATCGAAAGGATAAACCACCACATTCCGTAAGTGTGGATACTGATTCATCCTTACCGAGTAGGAACAGCTAATGCCGATCAAAGTTATTATTGTGAGTATGATAATACTAATGAATTTCATGAATCAACTCTCTTTTTTTTGACTCTATGTGTCAAGCAATATCACATAAAACTTGACAACTATAACGACCCTTTTAAATAAAGCAAAAACTATTCAAAGGAGAGCTAATGAAAGACGACCTGATGACAATCAATGAGACAGCTAAGTTGCTCAAAGTAAGTCCGAATGTCATACAAGAGATGATAAAAGATGACGTGTTTACTGCCATCAAGAAGGGTAACACTCAAAAAATCGACAAAAATGAAGTAGATGAGTGGTTAGCACAACTAAATGAAAATGAAGCCCAATCACTGGCTATGAAGCGAACTGTATGCCGCTTTCAGGACTATTTATTCCCCGAAAATATCCTCCTCGATTTCCACGCAGATAACAAGTACGACGCAATAGCAAAATTGTCAATTCATGCAAAAGAACAAAAAGTAGTAAGAGACCACAGATGGCTATACGAAGTTGTCGTTGCACGCGAAGATCTAGTCTCTACTGCTGTCGGAAATGGCGTCGCTTTACTCCATCCTCGTCATCATCACCCTTCTAAAATTAAAAAACCGTGCATATTATTCGGAAGAGCTGACCAAGGAGTGGAATTTGATGCACCGGATAACAAGCATGTTAACCTCCTTTTCATGTTATTATTACATAATGACAAACAACACCTATTTTCCCTATCATATATATCAAAATTTATATTACAAATCGATAACATTACAGCACTTAACAAAGCACAAACATCAGATGATATAATAAACTTACTTACTATTTCTAAATAACAAATGGGAAAGGAGACAATAATGAAACCACTAGTAAGAATACTTCTTGGCAGCAAAAGCGATATGAAAATTGGAGATGGAATCAAAGAATACTTAGACAAACTTAAAGTCCCCTATGATTTCCATATCTCATCAGCACACAGAAAACCTGAAAACACCGTCAATTTAGCTAAAGATGCTAAAGATGAAGGAATAAAAGTTATCATCGCTGTCGCAGGAATGGCAGCACATCTACCCGGAGTAGTAGCTGCACATACAACCCTACCAGTCATTGGGGTGCCTGTAAAAGGGCCAACCTTGACCGGCGAAGACGCCTTGTACTCAATTGTACAAATGCCCACAGGTGTACCCGTGGCATCAGTAGCTATTAATGGAGGAAAGAACGCCGCAATATTAGCATGTCAGATCATTGGTGCTTCTGATAAAAAATACAGTGATCTCCTGGCTGAATATAAAAAAGAACTGGCTGAAACGTAATGTTTCACGTGAAACATATTTAGCCTTCACCTCCTCTAGCAATCATCTTTAATAAAATAAGAAGGGTTACCTCCTTCTTCTCCGGTAGTTAAAAATAGATGACTACCGGTCAAGAGGGTGGTAACCCTTTACTCATGGTGAATGTTGGCGATCAGCCTATTCTATACCATCTATTTCTATCATAGGCATTCTATATTGAACCGGCTCATCTTCGAAAGATTTAAGATAGCTCTTAAGTTCATGTTTAATCTCGCTGATGTAAGGCATGTTGTTCCTGTTTCGGACTAGATCGTCCATCTCTATTGCGAATGATCTTTTTTTATGTGTATGTGAAAAGTCGCTTATCTTAACATCATCTGCTCCGATTAGTTCTTTAGCTAATCTGATTGCCGTGTCTAATCCGCCTATTTCATCGACTAAATTTTTATCATATGCCTGCTTTCCTACCCATACTCTCCCTTGGGCATATTCATGAACTTCGTCCTTAGACATCTGTCGACCTTGGGAAACGATATCTAAGAATTGATTATATTTTTCATCGATCATAGGGTGCAATAATGTTAGCTCTTGTTCGTCAATGGGTTGAAAGGGATCTAATAATCCAGCCCTATCACCTACTCGGACTCTGTTCCAATTTATATATAGCTTATCAAACATTTTTGCCATATTGGGAATTAATCCGGTCACACCAATTGATCCGGTTATTGTTGTCCCTTCAGAGACTATCTTGTCTGCGTTAGCAGCTATATAGTAACCGCCGGAAGCTGCTATCCCTGCGAAGGATGCGATCACCGGTTTGCCGGATTCAGATAAGAGTTTCACCTCTCTGGCAATTACGTCCGAGGCGAAGGCTGACCCACCACCACTTTCTATTCTTAAAATCACAGCTGCTATCGAATCGTCATCGCGTACTCTTTGAATTTGCTTAACCAAAGTTTCACTACCGATACTTCTTCCCGGTTGGCCTTGACCAATTTTTATTCCCCCTACGGCGTTTATTATTGCTATCTTTGTTTTGCTCTCTTGATACCATTGGGTATTGAATTGTTGATTTGGTGTTCGCTTACTTATAATATCTACATCAAATCTTGATTTTAAAAGCTGCTCAAATTCTTGTTCGTATATAAGCTTGTCAACTAATCCCATATTCTTTGCCTTCTGCGAAGAGAGATAAGGTCCTTGATTAATTATTTCCTTAGCACTGGTTTTCAGCTTTCCATGTCGTCCCCGTTCGATCATATTTTCCATGTGCTCAAACATATACTCTAGCAAATCGTTATACGTTATAAGTTCAGCTTCTGTCATTTCATTTTCAGTAAGCATATTAAACCCGGTTTTGAATTCATGGCTTTTTAGGTCATACATTTCAACTCCGATTTTATCAAACAATTCTCTAAAATATGGAATATTGATAGAAAATCCTTGGAGATTGACAGCCCCATTCGGATTAAGATATAGTTCGTCGGATATTGCAGATAAAAATGCATAGTGTAGATTACCGTAATTATTTGAGTAAGTTATTACTTTTTTCCCGGTTTCTCTGAATGAATTGAAGGTTCTTTCAAGTTGTTCAACATTGGCATAGTTTGTGAGTAATTTTGGATTCTTTAAGACAATGCCATTAATTCGTTCGTCATCTCTCAGTTCTCCGATATCTTCTATAAGTTCCCTCATAGTTTGTTGATCTCGAACGATCACGAAAGGCCCTATTTTGGTTTCTTCCTTCGCTTCTACTATTTCCTTTTTTAAGTCAAACTCCTGATACCTAACCGACTTTTTGAATAGTGGAAATGATGGATAATGTATCTCCGAAATATTTACATAGTAAGCACCTGAAGTAGCTTCGGAACTATGTGCCATTTTGTTGCCAATTTTTAGCCCATTGTGGATGATTGAAAGATTGACGCCTATTGACTCCCTTTTCAAATCATAACAACCATTAATAATAACCCCCGGTAAGATGTTTGTCTGCACTCCGATAATTTCTGATTGTGATGCATAGTCCCCATTATCTTTTTCAAAATAGAAGTCTGAATAAAGGGATAATGAACTCCATCCATCAAGTTTGAACGGCCTAAATGCAATTCCAAAACCGAAAGGTCGATCATTATTAAAAACATCCTCAATTTTTAATCCCAAGCTCAACCAGTTGGTAGGTCTTTGAAGATATGAAATATCATAGAATCCCGAGCCAACATTGCTATTTTGCCATCTCAATGATAATGCGCCATAGCTATTCCTGAAAAGCCGGTCTGATAATGATATTTGATAATTATCAGTACCCTCGAATTTTCCATAAAGGAAACTGTAGTGCTCTCTATTCATCCATAACATATAGTTGTTAGTCCTGAGGTCATCCTGATATTGACCATAGAAAGTTAAACCCTTGGAGTTGCCGAAAGATATAGATGCCGGGTTGTAAAGGGGCGCAAAGTTGTCATCTGACAATGATAAAGATTGTGATGTTAGCGTATGTGCAATACACATTATTAAAACTATTAGCGTTATTTTCATACTTACTCCCTATTCTTGTTTTTTTACTATATACATTTCTGATATTAACAGCATTATTACTATAATCAGTATATGCCTCCATACTTCATACCCATATCTGTTAATTAATATTTGTTCTTGCCAGCTATCGTCTAATGTCATTACCATAGGTTCATCAATGTCATTAAGCCGGTTATAGTCACTCGGCTCATAGTCTAGATTAACAGCTAAATAGCGAGTATACTCACTTGTCATGGGGATGCCGTATATTCCGTTATCAGTTAAGCTATATCTCTTTTCATTTGTTGTGATTGTTTCACCGGAGGGAATAATTATTTCATTTTGAGGTAGTATTACCCTATCTCCAACTCTATACTTATGTGTCTCCTGGTATGAGCTATATAAAAATGTGCGATACGCCATGACTGGATATAAAGGATCTAATACTAGTCGGTTTCTTATTTCTCCTATGTTGAATAGCCATAGTATAGCTCGGTCTTTCTCTACGGCTAAAGGGCCTAAGTTTGTGCTTAAAAGGGTGTTGGCATATCCCGGTTCAATGGTTGCTTGCCAAAATGAGTTAACTTCGATGCTTTCATTTTCATCACTTCTAAAGATGGACATTATTGGATGATAAGTATTTATTTCTGAAACAAGTGTAGGATTATCATTGTGGTAATAACTAATGTTTATTTTAAATTTCTCTTGATAGTAGTCTTCCCAGGTTGAATCGATATCTTCAGACAATATATAGAGTAATCCTTGTCCATTTTTGTGTAGGCGTTCTAATAAGAATCTAACCCTTGCCGATAGGCTAATTCGGGAATCGATGACAACGAAATCATAACCTAGTAGTTGTTCATAGTCTATTTCACCACTTGAAAGATAATGAATATTATTACTATTTCCGACGTAAATATGCAGCAGTGATTCTAGCGGTAGAGGTAGCGCTTCATTCCTTGTAAGTGCTGCTACTTGACTGTCTTCAGGATGATAATGTGTAAAATAGTTTCTGGTATCGTATGGAAGCCGTTCATTTCTGACGGACACATACCCATTATACCACCCCGGTTCGGTTATGTTTATCGTGAAGGATTCTTGTTTTCTTTGCTGGGGCTGGATATCGGTAACTTTTTCACTGACAGTTCGGCCGTCAATAACTAGCTGACAGATGATATCATGCATGCTACTTGAGGAATGGTTTACTATATCAAAAGCCACAACTCGTTCAAATTTCTTTTCAACGTATTCTGCTTCAATTCTTGAATTCTGAACGCTAATATTGTTTCGTTCTTGAATATCCGATGTAGGTATAATCAGAATTGGGTTTTCATTGTCTTGAGGGTATTCTTGAGCTCTGAAGTCGGTAATGACATGTATTTCCTTATGTGCGACCTGTGATTCGTCCAATCTCTGATTAGCAATATCGATGAGATCATCTATGGGAGTTGGAAGTGGTGTAATATCAATAGTCGGCAAAAGATGTTCTGGTATGCCTCCATAATGTTTTACAGAGTTTATCTTGTTCCAAGTTGGGTCTGAAGTAAGTAATATAGTGACGTCATCTTCATTGAGTTTAGAGCTGATTTTTGATATGATTTCTTTGCCGATTTCTAACTCGGTTCTTGTGTCTACTAAATAATCCATACTGTAAGATGTGTCTAATATAATTGCTAAGGCTACTTGAGAATGTCTCCCCTTTCTATCTAAATAAGATGACCTGATAGCTGGTCGAGAGATAGCGGCAATGGCTAATAGTATTATTAAGCACCTAATTATCAGTAGTAGCAGGTTTTTTAGTTTTATTTTACTCTTCTGTTTCTTTTGGCTCATCTTAATAAACTTTATACTACTGAATACAACCTTTTTGGGCTTCTTTATGATAAAGAGGTAGATCAATATAGGTATAACCGTAGCTATGGCCAGAAACAGTATGCCCGAATTAAGAAATACTAACATGATGCTCCTTTTTTAGTGTGAACGTCGAAAAAGAGAGTTTATTACCGTTATTTTGTCCGGAAAATAAATCTGTGGCCTTAATATTATCTACTGGTCAATACTGACAGAGATTGAGCCGAGAATGTAGTAATTTTTCCAATCCTTATGTGTTGTATTTATTGATAAGTCTAACATGAAATATCCGTACCTTATACCGCTGCCGAACCCGTATCTCAAATATTCTAACTGCCATAGTGGCTTTTCACTATAGGCACCGATCCTGATAGGTACGGTATTGTATTCTCCTCTTATAGTTCCAATGTCTATATTTTGCTGAATACCGACATGAAACGTACTTGAGGATTTGAAATCAAATTTTCTTGAAAGACCGGTCACGATGAAGCTTTCATCTGTGCCATACTGAACTCCCGTTATAAATCTTCTTTGCATAGATTGCCTACTCGATTCACTCCAGTGAATGCGGGAAAGCATATTCGGAATAAACAGACCATAAGCTAATGTGTTTGATTTAATAACTGCTCCAAAATCAACTCCATAACCGTATGCTTTGTCATCGATAAATTCGGTCGGTTTATTTTCAACTCCTAATTCCCTATAATATACAGCCCTACCTGTTAAGAAGGAGAAGTTTAAGCCAAAAGCCAGCTGTCCGGATTCAGAACCATAAGATATTCTATAGCCATCTAAATAGTAGTTTATGTAATTTCTATCGTTGTTTTGCTCGCCTTCATCAAAGTTCAATTGAGATAATGAGTAATAATTAAAGCTGAAATTTTGAGCTTCAACACCTATATATGATATCGCCGACCTATGCCATAACAAACTGGTCTCTTCGGGTAAATCATAATCATTCAACTTTGTTTCATCTTCATGGTATATCCTATATGAGATACTGACTGTTGAAGGTTCTCTGAAAGCTAACAGTGAAGGGTTATAGAATGAAGTGTTTGTAAAGCTCGGGTTAGTTAAGTTAATACCACCTGTTGCTGCTACTTGTGGTGAAAGACCGTTTTCAGTGAGGTAGTAGTCATAATTTCTTATTGGCAAGGCAAAAGTTAGGGCTGTTGATACCATAATAATGGTAGTTAGCAATGTTCTATTTATGATTTTCATCGTTTTCCTTTAGATTTCTCGGTTGCTTGTCTTGATTAAAGATTATCTAGGTAGTCATGTAATAATTCGGCTGGCTTGAAAAGAACTGCTGCATAGACAATACCGAAGATGACATCAACAAAGTAATGATAGTGACAGTATACTGTTGAAATGAATAACGCTAATGATAAAGGTACAAGTATCATGCCTAACAGATTTGAATATTTATATGCGCCGATATTTACGATCATAGTTATAGCTACATGAGAACTGGGAAAAGCGGCTCCCGTGTGTTGGGAGTTACTATATATGAAAGCCATTATTCGGGTAAATAGTCCCCCTCTGTAGGTCATAGTTAGCTGAAATAGCTCCTCCCAATATCTGGCTCCTATAACTGGAAATATTGAGTATGTTATATAACAAATATAGAATACAAAGAGCATAGTAAAAATGAATTTTGAGAAGTATTCATACTTATTTATGAGAATTAATATAGCGACCAAAGGAATGACAATATAATAACTAAAATAAGCGAAATGGAATATCTCCTGGATAATAACGTGGTCGTAAGCCATGCCCCACTCAATGGCTGGCTGATATCCAAACATAATATAGTCTATCTGTTGGAATATTGGATCTAAATAATCGGGAAATATAACTCGGTCGACCAAGGTAGAAGCATTAAAAAAAAACCCTAAAAATAGTAGGGGATAAGCATATCTTAAAAACTTGATTAGAATATTATGCCCGGGTCTATAAAGTCTTTGGATTACTATGACGAAAATGAGAATTGAAACGTATGAAATTACATGCCTGAGTGGCTGATCTATTCGATTCCAGCCGGCTAAGATGTAAATCAGTTTGAATAATATGTAACCGAAGGTAATAATATCTAATGGAATAAGTTTATGCTTCTTAATCATAGCCGGTAACCTACTTTAAATCTGTTTCTCATATATTCTATAGGTTTTATGTATCTGCGCACCCAATTTTTTGGCTACATTATTCATCTCAACGTTATCTTCTAGAATCCATGAGAATTCGGCCTCATTAAAGCCTTTTGAGAGCCCATTTTTAAACGTATAGTAATAAAACAGCGCATCTATACCCCTCTTTTGATAACCCTTAAGAATCCCCATTAACATCACTCTCAGGCGTTTGATTCTGTTTTTGTGATAGAGTGCTATTAAAAAACCAAAAGGCAATACATGGCCTCTCATCTTTTTCAAAATGTAATTATAGTCGGGAAGTGCGACTGAGAATCCGACCGGTTCATGGTTAACATATGCTATCAAGACGAGATCGGGATCGACAACACCCATTATAGTATCTACAGTATGTTGGTATTCTTTAGTTGTCATCGGTACGACACCCCAATTATATTCCCATGCCTTTCGGTAAATTCTAAATATCGTCTCAATATCATTCCTGAGCTTCTTCTTATTATTTGACAGGGTCTCTATTCTTACTTCGCTTCTTTTTTCTATGATTTTTGCAACTCGCTCCAATCTAGAAGGGACACTGTCTCCGGTTAAGAGATACGCATAGAGATCCTTGCATTTTTCAAGTCCTGCTTTTGTGATCAAATTGTCATAGTACTCATGGTTATAGGGCATCATAATAAAAGGTGGTGTAGTAAATCCTTCTACTAATAGTCCGCATTCATCATTTACTGATAGATTTAGTGGCCCTCTTATTGATGTACAGTGACGCTTCCGCAACCACTTTGTCGCTTCCGCAAATAACTTCTGAGCAACCTCTTCTTCATTAACAGCTTCAAAAAAGCCAAAGAAACCAACCTGATCATCATGAAACAGATTATGTTGTTTATTGGTATGGGCTGTTATCCGCCCTACTACTTCACCATCTTTTTCAGCTAAAAACAATTGCACCTCTGAGTGGTCATAATATGGGTTTTTTGATGGGTTAAAAAACTTCCTTTGCTCAGAAATCAGAGGTGCTACCCAATTAGTTGTTTTTCGATATAACTTGAAGGGTAATTTGATAAACTTATCTACGTCACTTTTCTTCTTAATTTTTCTTACGCTTATTTTATCGGATGAGCACACATATACCTCTCAAATTTCGCCTAATCTTTTAGATACTATGACATTGATTATACCCATCAGGACTGATGCACCTAACAAGTAGTGGAACATCGGCTTATAGCCGGGTATGAAATAACTAATAAACGGTGGTAATAAAACTATCATATATTGAGCGAATCTGACCTGCTTGTAACATGCGATAACTATTATCGCTAAGGCTAACACTATCAGCATAGTCCATGGAACAAAATACAGACCATATCCAATGAATGTGAATAACCCTCTACCCCCTTTGAACTTGTTTGTTACGGGCAAGCAATGGCCAATTATCATAGCGAAGCCGGTTATAATAAGAATTAGATCTATCATACTGCTGTCAATGCTTAACTTGCTGTATACATAACTCAGAAAAAACAGATATACATACATCTTCAAAGAGTCTACAACTCCTGCTAATATACCTAATGACTTACTTACATTCTGATATATATTTTCGGTGTCCGGATGTCCGGTACCGACTTTGCTGATCTTTAATTGCTTGAAATGCTTGGCTATTAGACGTGCTGTAGATAAACTGCCAATTAAATAGGACACGATAACTAAGGATACGATACTCATCAGTATAGGCATTATAACTCCATATTAATAATTGATCTCCGGTATGTCTCTAAATATTGCTGAACCAATCCTTACCAAATTAGCCCCTTCTTCAATGGCGATTTGGTAGTCGTTAGACATACCCATGGAAATTGTATCCAGCTTGCTCGAGTATATATTCTGGTCATTAATTCTATCAAAATATTTCTTTAATGTTGCAAAACTTGCCCTTATCTTATTGTTATCTGCTGTTAGTGGAGCAATAGTCATCAAGCCTTTCAGTTTGATATTTATTAAACGATTTAGATCATCTATGAATGACTTGAGGGCTTCAAAGTTATTGGGAATACCATCTTTACTCTCCTCTTCCGAACAGTTGACTTGTACTAAGATAGCGATTTTTTTTCCTGTGTCGGTATCTTGATGATAGCGGTTCAACTTTGCCGCAGTTTTAGCCGAGTCAATGGAGTGTATTAGTATAGGATTATGAGGGATAAGTTTATTGATCTTATTTTTCTGTAAATGCCCGATAAAGTGAAATTCATGGTATTCTTGAGTTAATTGTGGGATCTTAGCTTCGGCTTCTTGCACCCTGTTTTCTCCGATACTTTTTAGACCGGCTAAGATTGCTAAATCTATTAGTTCTGGCGATCTGTTTTTAGTCACCCCCACCAGCTTGATGCCGGTAGCATTTTCCCCGACTTTTTCAGCCGCTTTCTTGATGTTGTATCGTATCTCAGATAAGTTGTTACTGATTTTTTTGATTACTTGATCTTGATTAGCCTTCATCGCTCTACCTCGCTTTTGGTCTTGGTAGTACATTTTTTATCCACAGATCATGTCAACTATTAAATCAGACTAATGGCTATGTCATAACTTGTATTAATTATAAGGTTATGCATCTCAATAAAAATTCCGCATGTGAAGAAGGAGTTAATAATGTCTAAGCTATGTACCTTTTACAAAAAAATGGTGGGCCCAAGAGGAGTTGAACCTCTGACCGTCCGGTTATGAGCCGGAAGCTCTACCAACTGAGCTATAGGCCCTAATCAGTGATGTAGGACATAACTTTGAGTATACGTCTTTCTGTCAAGCAGTAATTAGATTTTCTGACAACTCTGTTAGGCTTATAACTCTTATCACTTGATATTGTAGTTATTCAATATCTTCATAAATCCGTCACTACGTGTAGGGTGCTTTAGTTTTTTAAGCGCCTTGTCTTCAATTTGTCTTATTCTTTCTCTGGTCACGCTAAAAATATGCCCAACCTCTTCCAGCGTCCGGTGATAGCCGTCATCAATTCCAAACCTAAGTCTGATAACTTTCTCTTCTCTTGGAGTTAGGGTTTTAAGAACTTCATCAACTATACTGCTGAGGATCGACCTTTCTGCCATTCTTTCCGGAGAAATGGTACTTTTGTCTTCAATAAAGTCACTGAGAACGCTATCATCACCGTCGTTCCCAACAGGTCGATCAAGAGAAACCGGCTCTTTTGAGATAGACATAATGTTTTTAACTTTTTCAGCAGTCATATCAAGGGCTTCTGCTATTTCTTGAGGATAAGGTTCTCTACCAAACTTTTGCATCAGTTTGCGGCTCATCCTGTTAATCTTGTTAATAGTTTCAATCATGTGAACAGGTATTCTTATTGTTCTGGCTTGATCGGCAATAGCCCTCGTTATAGCTTGCCTGATCCACCATGTAGCATAAGTGCTGAACTTGTATCCTTTACGATAGTCATACTTTTCTACCGCCTTCATTAGACCTGTATTGCCTTCTTGGATGAGGTCGAGAAAATCTAAGCCACGATTATTATACTTCTTAGCAATACTGACAACTAACCTGACATTCGCTTCTATCAAAGCATTCTGGGCTGTCTCTTTCATCCGCATGCCACGTTCAATCTCATCATGAATAAAAACCATTTCGTCGGCTGTAAGTCTGGTCTCTATTTCTACTCTTCGGATCTTTCGCTTAGCATTCTTAATCTTCCTGACATTATCGCTAAACAAGGAAGGTTCCATACCAATTTTTTCTCTGACAACCTGTAATTCCTTTTCCGATTTACGGGCCTTCTTGATCATGATAGAGACTTCATCAACAGAATATTTCTTAACGCGCGATAACCTGTCGATGATTTTCTTACTTTCCTTGACCCTTCCGACTAAACTACGCATCCGATAGATCATTCTTTTTATTAGTTTATCGTTAAACTGTGTAGCATTAAACAGTTCCCGCAATTCGGCTCGATAGACATCAAACTTCTGTTGAATTTCTTCAGTTATTTCTTCATCTTGCTCAAGATTATCGATAATTTCACCAACCTGGTCAAAGATCTCTTCGGCTCTTTTCAGCATTTGCTCGAATTTCTCTACCAGCTCTTCCTCTTGTGCCTTCTCTAAGCAAGTTCCGTATTCAATCTTCAAGATTTGATCGATACGGACACGATTCTCATTGTAACGGTGATAGAAGTTATTTAGTTCTCTGAGGGTACTACCGGAGACAAAGATATTGCGGTTAATCATTTTCTTGGCACTTTCTATCTTCTTGGCAAGCCTAACCTCCCCCTCCCTGTCTAACAGCGGTACACGCCCCATTTATCGTAGATACATTCTCACGGGATCATCATAGTCACGTTTGTTTTTAAACTTCTTGACTTCCGTAGATTTTTTCGCCCCAATACCACTTTTAATATATCTCTTCTGTGTCTCATCGATAATGTCGATACCGGCTTCATTGATCTG
>PWNZ01000225.1 GCA_003564135.1 Candidatus Cloacimonadota bacterium | reverse complement strand
GACGGTCCGTTACAGTTACGGTATTCATCATATTATCTACTACAATATTCGTGTTCATTCGTGGTTAGAGTTTCTGTCCCGGCTTGTCCGGGTTGGGTTGTTACGATAGAGTTCTAAAATTCTAGGCCAAGTGAAAATGTTTGATTGTAATCAACTAACTGACCACCTTGCTGCATAGCGAAATCTAAGCCAACTCTATACCGCTCGGCAAATGTATGCTCGATACCCGCACCGAATGATGGGCCTATAATATCACCAATCTTATCATAGATATAACCACCTCTTAATGAAAGAAGGTTAAAATATGTATACTCCGCACCAATATTGTATACAGCAGATTCAAAGGTTCGGCTTAAAGAATCATCAAACCATCCCGTAAAAGGTCTTAAATAGAATGAGGTGTCACGGTTGGCTAAAACTTTATTCATATCAGCATTAACAGTAAATTTGCTAAACTCTGACTCTATCATCCTGTAGGAAAAACCCATCCTCCAGTTAAGAGGTAAGGGGTCGGCTTGAGCGTCATCAATATAGACAATATCAGGTCCTATATTCTGGATATTCAATCCAAAGTCAAGTCGTTCGATGGGAATACTTACCGCTGAATAGTTAATCTTATTAAATCCAGCCAATGTAGCAATACCGTTATAAGCAGCTATTACACCGTTGTAAGGCAATACAAGAGTCTGCCCTACATCTACACCTTCAGACTTCATCCCCAAATCAAAAGCATAACTTATTCCGCGGCCTTTAACACCAACTTCTGTCTGGCCAGTCCCTTCAGGAGCTAAGTCGCTCATTATAAACTTGAAAGTAATACCTAACCCCAAGTTTGGACTTATCTGGTTAGCATAACTGGTTGCAACTGCCAATTCATAACTGGAGAATTCACCTAAGAAGGTGCCCTGTTCATCAGTCCTGTCCTGTGTACCATAGGTTAAAAATATGATATGAGCACCAATATTACCTAAATCATCGAAGTGTTGATTCCAGCCCAAATATTCGATATAGATATCGTCGAAAACTTCTCCTAACCAATTAGTATGCATTCCGGCAAACTGTGTCTTACGGTTGAAAGCCATTGCACCGGGATTCCAATAACCGGCAAATGCATCATCAACCTGGGCTACATAAGCGTGCCCCATTCCTCCGGGTCTTGATCCCGGTTCAATCAAAAGGAAAACTACCCCAGCTTCTGAAACTGAGTTCAGGTTTCCTGGCAGTACTAATGCCACGCATATAAGGAGTAGCATCACGGCACCTGTTTTTTTTATATTCATTATGGATTCCTCCGTTTTATCCTAATTATTTTAAGTGAATATGGTGATTGTTGAAAAACTGATAAGTTCCCTCCTTGCTGGTTTAAAAGTATGGTGCCGAAGGCCGGACTCGAACCGGCACGGGCTATGAACCCGGTGGATTTTGAGTCCACTGCGTCTACCAATTTCACCACTTCGGCACTTTTCAACATCTTATATCCTTCCTCATGAGTAAAGCATATAGTCTAACTCTCAGCTCTTTGACATAGCCCAAAAATATCTTATATCTATTGGGATTTTAAAAAATAAGATGAAGCTCATGTCCAGTCGACCAACTATGGCTCTACCGTTTTTATGTCAAATAAAAAACGCAAGCGGTAGCTTTTAGTTTCAAAGCCCAACCTTAATCGGGTGTTTTACCGCTATTAAATGTACTCATAGAAAGTCGAGAAGCTGCTTAATCGATCATCCTGATGACTTCAAAGGCCTCGGCATACTCTTTACCGATCTGAATTCCTCTGGTACGTGCTAAGCCGCGGATAAAATCGGCAGTAAAGTAGAGTCTTTTCTTGGCTATCTGCGATTTGTAATAGCTAAGTAGTTCAATTTTATGCTCAACATGCTCGGGCTGTAATTCCACAAACAATTGGTTCTCAAACTTTAGGTGGTTCCAGGGAAGTTCGTAACTGACTATGCTGGCAGAAGTTTTAAAAGCTCTGATCATCTCATTAGCTACTATCTGATGATCTTGATGATAGTCGTTAATTGACGGCCCTAAAACCATTTCCGGCTCAAATTCACGCTTGATCCGGACTAATGCTTCCAAGATATCCTGTCTTTTAGAATGCAAATGCCTGACCTTATGTTCGAACACCTGATATTGATCTTCTTTTAGTTTTAAGTGAGCAACAACTGCATGAAACTCTTTTAGCAATACATCATTAGTCATACCCTCGGGTACTGACTCACGAGCTGTTGAAAACACAACCCATAAAAGATCATTACCTTGTTCGATGAGTTTTGATATGTATCCACCTGCTCCCAATTCCGCATCATCTGTATGCGGTGATAAAATAAGTACTCTCTTCATGATTACCTCTTAGAGTCTGAAATATCAAAACAACGGTTTATTCGGTGAACGATCAACAACCTGAGCCGGATTACCATAAACCATCGTATTATCTGCTACATCCTTCAACACCACAGCACCCATCCCCACTACAGTATCATTACCAACGGTTACTTTGTTTCTGATATTAGCGCCGGCACCAATATAATTGTTGTCTCCGATTCGGGCACTACCGTTGACGCAAACAGCATGAGCGATAAAGTTATTCTCACCGATCGTTACATTATGGGAAATGTTACATATTTTATTGATCTTGCTCCCTTTGCCGATAAATGTCTCGCCTAAAGTACCACGATTTATAACCGAATTGCTGCCGATCTGAACATCCTCGCTTAACACTGCTCGGCCAATATGAGGGAACCGTATTAACCTTTTATCCTTTGTCTTAAAATGGCCAAACCCCTCGGGACCTATAACTGCTCCGGCTTGAATAATAACACCTTCCTTGATAACAGACTTGTCGTAGATATAGCAGTTACCTTCGATGACTACTCCTGAGCTGATCTCTGCGGCTCCAATATAGACATTAGCACCAATAAACACATCATCTGCCAGCTTAGCGTAAGGACTAACCGTAGCGCTTTTATCAATTCCAGCTTCATATCCCCACTGAAAAAAACGGCTGATAATATTGATAATGGCATATTTAGGGTCTTCAACTTGGATTAAACATTTTTCTTCTACTAATTCATCTGGCAACTTAACCGTTTCATCACAGACTATAGTCTTTGCCGGGGTATTTCTGATGATTTCTTGTTTTGAAGGCTGGTTAGGTTTCAACCAGATCAAAGTATCTTCATCTGTGTTTTCAAGAGTTGTTACTTTATTGAACCTTACAACTTCCCGGTTGCCGATAATCTTAGGTGCTTGTTTGAGTGTGTTTAATATATCCTCCAAATACAGATAACCGCTCTCTTGGATCATTTGTTTTTCTCCTGCTTTATCCATCGGTAAGATTATTACTCAGTAAGATCAGCCAACAACTCTTCAATATCTTCCCGTTCCATGGAACCGGTTTCTCGATAAAATTCTATTCCCTGATCGTCATAAAAAATATGAGTTGGCACACTCTGGACCCCATATCTGGAGGCCAAAAACTGGTTTTCTTCAGCTTGAACTTCTATGATGTTAACTCTATTGCTGTAGATATTCCCGACCTGTTCGTAGATAGGTTCCATTTCTTCGCAGGTTACACATCCTTCCGATTTAAAGGCAACAAACGTTGGCTGACCGGAAACTCTCGCTTGATCTAATTCATTATCTAAAGCTTTCTCCGCCTGCCGATGAAACCATGATTCTTGGACTTCCATTTGTTTACCGGCAATAGTATCCATAACATAATCCTCAACCATTTCTTGTTGCTGCATTTGTATTAAAAGACCTTTTATTTGGTCTTCTGCTTCTTCAAAAGGCATACCGTTCAATAGCTCTTTATGCTCTTCATAAAAGACTTCGACTTCTCTATCATCTACCTCGACATCGGTTACCAAGTTACCGAAAAATGTCTGCAAGATTTCCATGTCGGCTTTACCATCAATATTAGTTCCTTCTTCCTCCAGCTTGGTAATAGCTTCCGTAAGCATGATTTGCTCGGTAAACAATTGTTCTAAAATGAAAACCTTGTTGTTTTCCAGCTGCGTTTGCATACTTGGTGACAACTCTTCAAGGTAATCATCAATTTCTGATTGTAATATAATGATATCTTCTGAACGAAGTACAACATCACGCGGTAGCGAAGTTAAAATTCCCTCACCAATAGGCGAGTCTGATAATTGTGGATAAACATCCATGACTATTCTGCCGCTATCCTGCGTCTCTGCACATGAGGCGAAAATCAAGGCAGCTAACAGTAATACAGCAAGCGATGATCGATAATGTTTTTTCTGCATGTAAAACCTCTCATTATTTCCTTGTCTGATTGTTCTAAACCTAAAATCCAATTCAGCCTTATTGTCAAGCTCTGAGAGTTGTTAATCTCAAACGACCTGTCTTATTCATCGATGATTTGCTCAAACTTTTCTAAGTTGCTTGTATCAAATAAGCTTTGATTAAACCCAGATAATGCAGTTGCAGTGACTACACCGCGGCATTGTTTTCTATAAGTGTAACGGTACTAAGCATTTATGCGGCTGGTACGTCGCATTGCCTGCGTTCCTCGGCTAATGATAATAGTTGCCTGCGTTCCTCGGCTAATGATAATAGTTGCCTGCGTTCCTCGGCTAAGCCTTGCT
>PWNZ01000272.1 GCA_003564135.1 Candidatus Cloacimonadota bacterium | reverse complement strand
GTCTTCTGAGATGTTGAAAGGTAAGGTGAAAAAGTCTTCCGATAAATCTTTTGAGGTAGGCAGCGGCCCGTTTTTAGTGGGGAAGAGGGACTCATAGCAAAGGCGGATATGGTCAGCGTTTGTTGTGCCGGTAGAAGTATTGTTCTCAGAGGTAACCTTCTCAAAAGCGGCGAATTTTTTCCTATCTTTGAGTAACAGTGACAACTCTTCAACGAAAGAGCTTTTCTCGTTGTTAGCTTCGTTGCTTTGCTGTGAGAAAAGATAGACATTACGAGAGTTTAGCACCAGCCTGAAAAAATAATACTTTTCGCGGCTGCGGATATCCTCATAAGTTTTCAAGCCGAGTTCTTTTATTTGCTGCTCAGTCAGCAGAAAAGGGGTGCTGCGGCTCGACGGATAGACTCCTTCCGACAGGTTTAATAGAGCTAAATTGTCTATCGCTAAGCAGCGGCTGTCTAATAGTGAACTGACTTCTATGCAAGCTTTGCTGCTCTGATAGTTGAACGTTATTCGCTTAGGTTTCAGTGCCTGCAAGAAAAGTTTTAATATCCACTTTATGGGATGGCTGCAGCTTCCGAAAGTAGATTCTTCTATCAGGCCGATTTCATCTATCGCCAAGAAGTTGGCAGCGGTTTTATAAAAGACGGATAATATATCGCTCGCTTTCTCGTTTGAACTGATTATCTTTTCCGGTTTGATACCTCCGGTTTCGTTTATAATACTGATAAAAGCGGGGAGAGACTCGATTTTTAGCAGCTGCTGCAGAAAAACCGAGATTATTTCCAGAAACTGAACGGCTTGGCATGATATATCGTCAGGCTTTTCAGGTTCGAGATTAAGCAAGTCGAGATAAAAATAATCATTGTCGGCTAAACCATTCAGATATTTCAACACGGTATGACGGTCGATTTTTGGCTTATGATTTACATCTATATTACTGAAAAAGTAGTGACTGGCAGAAGTCAGAAGATACCGGAAATAATCGAAGAAGATATCATCAAAGATGCTTTCTGATAATGTCTGTAGAGGTAACAGCAGCCGTTCTTTTCCCTTATGATTGAAAACGGCAGCGTTCTCTGTCAGGGTGTCCAGCTGTTGTAGAAAACGGTATAAAGAAATGTTGGTGAATGAGGCCGATCTTGTGTCGCTGAACTTTTGAGGTGAGAGATAACAGGAATACTCCTTGAAGCTGAAACCTTTGTCGATAACTGTCAGGTTCTCTTTTGAATGCTCGATAGCCTTTATTAGATTAGTGAGCATGTCAAAGTCGTTAGAAGAGACATTATCAAAGATGCTTTTAACTCTGATACTGTCTCTGTTTTCTAGCGGGATTATTTCGGGATCAACAGTGTTAGTCTGCTTATCAACGCTTTTTTCGGGCAGTTGATAGCATACTGTCACTCTACTTCCGGAAAACTGTTCGCTGCCGGCTAAGCTCGCCAAAATCGCTTGTTCCAGCTTAGTGTAATAATACTGGTTAACAAATACGAAGTTATGACATTTGCCCGGAATACTGAGACTGCTGAGAAAGTGCCCTGAATCGATGTTATCAATACGGTGAATGAACAGTTTATCAGACCACGCTTTGCCTGCTAAATAATCTTGATAACCTTTTTTTATGGTCTGCATCTGATGATAGAGGTCTTCCTGCCAATCGAGGATATCAGCATCAGGAAGTAAACCGGACAGAGGTTTATCGTCACGAATGTTCTCTTCATTAAACTCTTCCCAGAAATCGAAGAAATTAGCTGCAAACTTGATGAAGCTGAAATAGCTGCCGCTATATAAGGATTTCTCCGGAGTGGTAATCACAGAATTATATAATGCGAGAGACCGCTTATCTTCTTTAAGTATAGGCAAGGATGAAGGAAAAAAAAGTTCTTTGAATTCCTCCATCGTCAGAAAGGCAGTGCCGCTTAATTGCCAGTCTTCTTGATAGACTCTTTGAGCGGTCTTTCCAGCCTTAGCAGTAGGGTAGATAAAGAGAGTCCTGCCGTCATCAAACTCACTAATTGACTTGCGAATTATGTCATCACTATAACTGTAAAAACGATATTCAATCATATACTATCCTTGTTTATTTAATTAGAGTTTTTTGCCTAAATAATGTAGTCAACTTTCACTAAGAACCAAGAACCAAGAACTATTCTCCTAATCTACTGATTTACCATGTTTAAAAGGTCTCCCACAGATTTCTCAGATTCCGCAGATTATGTATATTGCTCAGAGCATCCCTGCTCTGATTTATTCGCTTGTACGGACAGGACATTGTGCCTGATGTTCCCCATTGGGATCCTGAGGAACTTTCAATATTCTCTACCATTTAGTAGAATATAATAATTTCTTTATTTAATTTAATGGATGAGAGGTCTATGTTCCCCTCCGGAATAAAAGGATGCAAAAAAATATCTCAATCGTCCGGAGGTTCATTCAGGGAAGCGACAACATAGAAATATTTCCCTGCGGGTTGAGCAATCACTTCGGTGTAGGATGTTGATGTTACAATAGCTATCGGGTCACCCCAATCTTCTGTGTAGGGATTGTCTGATGCAAATACGATGTATGAACGCGCATTGGGGACCTCTCTCCAATAAATCCTTGTATGCTTTGTGCCATCTATATCGATAATCTCAATACCAACTTGCGGTGGAAGAGGAGGAATAGCGCCTAATTTAGCTACAAAAATATCTCCGTCTCTATCTTGTTCTAACTCCAAATGGTCAAAATTAGTTGTTCCAATCAAATTTCCGGTGATATAGACATTATAGGCGTTATCTACCGCAATTTTACTTACAACAGTGTTTCTTTGAGGTCCTCCTGCTCTTTTAGCCCATAACCATTCACCCTCACTACTAAGTTTAGCTATAAAAATGTCACGATCTCCCTGACTGAAGAGTGTAAACCTTCCAAAATCGGCACTGATATTGAAATAACCTGTGATGTATAAATCTCCCGAATTATCAATACTTATGCTTTGACAGTCATTAAATCGATACCGTAACCCTGCGGCTCTCCTGACCCATAACCACTCACCGTCATTATTAAGCTTGGCAACATAAACATTATGAGTCCCCATCGCTACCGGACCCTCAATATAAATATCTCCAAAATAACAGTATTCAAAAAATATACCTGCGGTATAGATATTCCCTTGATTATCAACAACTATATCATATACGTAGTCTTGTGACTGACTTCCTGCAGTAGCTACCCACTGCCACTCACCTTCACTGTTTAATTTAGCAACAAATACACCCCGGGTAGCAAAACCGGGATCGACAATAAAATTGCCGAAGTCTGCAGGTCCATTGATAGTACCGGTAACATAGGCATTTCCTTCATTATCTACACTGACACCTCGACCCCAATCGGAATATGCTTCACCTCCGGCTCTGATAGCCCACATCCAGGTACCGTGATTGTTTAATTTTGCGACAAATATGTCTCTTCTCGCTGCAACTAACCGGGTAGCACCGAATTGCCCGGCTTCGCTAAAGAAACCTGTGATAAAAATATTACCTTCATTATCGATCGCTATAGCGGAAGAACGATTAATTCTTTGACCTCCGGCTCTCCGCGCCCACTGCCATAATCCATCACTATTAAGCTTAGCTACGAATAAATCAACAGCACCTACGCTTTCCATTTCGCCCCCTCCCAACGATATTGTACCGGTAAAAGTTCCGGTAACATATATATTATCGTCTGCGTCTGTAGTAATACTATAAACTTTTGCGCTGCCGGTACCTCCGCTTTGTCTAACCCATAACCATTCACCATTACTATTCTTTTTTGCAATGAAGAGCTTGCCATTATTATTATTGTCATGCAGTTGAATATCTCCAAAAACTGATGTCCCGACAAAGACACCTGCAATAATACTGTTTCCTTGACTATCTACGGTAACAGAGTTTGATTGAATGTAATTTCCGATTACTTGATCTGCCCACTGCCATTCATATTCCTGAGCATTGATGTGAGATGAGATCATTGCTATGCCTATTAATGATATAAAACAGCTTTTCCAGGCTATTTTAACCAAACAGCGTAAAAACCCGAACATTCTACAAGATAGTATAGCCACTTCTTACTCCTTAAGATTTAGAGTTAACTTCCGGTAATGACTGTTCATTACCCTTTGACGAACATTATCAACATAATTGAGGAAATCGTTAATTGTTAAGGGTTATCCTGTCAACAAAATCTTGATACTCAGGCATCCCCCCGAAAATTTAAGAGACCTTCAAAGCCAGGCATTATCAGGGCTTATTTTCAGGTGTTATCGTTGTAGAAAATTTCATATTTGGCCAGTATACTTGTATATCATTACTATTAAACGCACAATGAAAACTAATGTTACATGTAATTATTATAAACATCAAGAAATATTTATTACTTTACAAATATAGCCCTTATATAATATTGTCCCATATAAATACATGGACAGGAGATTGTCATGGATAGGATGATACAGAAAAAAACAAAGGAAATGTTACAGGGGGAATTGGCAGAGTATTTGTCTAATTACAGGGACGTTCTGACACTACCCGAATTCAACTTTCTCAAAGACATGATCTTAGGAATATTGAAAAGTCAATCCGTTATTCAACTAAGAATAGCC
>PWNZ01000156.1 GCA_003564135.1 Candidatus Cloacimonadota bacterium | reverse complement strand
CTGTTTCTTCTGCTTGTATTAATTCGTGAAAGTATTCGTTTAAACTTTGGTGTAATTTATCTAATTCTGCTGAATATTCTGTACTATTCGGATCATATTTTTTTGCTAATTTTTCTTTTCCTATATCTAATAAAAATCTTTTGGTTCTTGGAATATCAAGATGACTTACCATATCATCAAAAGGTCTTGCGGCTATATAATCGCCCTTTTCGCTAAACCCAAATAACTCTAACACGGCTTTTTTTGAGTCGTCCGGTACATCTAATTTGTTCACAATCTCCTTTAAAATATTTGTTTTTTGTTCAAAAACAACACCCTCATGAGCATCATAAACATTTTCTAATTCGGACTCTTTTGCTTCCCGGGCAATTTCTCTAAAGGTGTCAAGGGTTACTTCTTTTTCGGCTTCGACCCGTACTTCTTCGCCCACTTCCGGGCGAGCTTCGGCTTGTTCTTGAACATCCACTTTCTCTGCTTCTGGCTTTTGAACGGCATCTTCTTCTCTTTTGATTTGACCAATAGTTTCCGTATCCAATCCTAATGCTTTTCTCTTTTCGGTAAAGATTTCTACAGCCTTATTAAAAGTTTCGTTATCCTGATTAATATGCGCCTCTAATGCCTCTATATCTTCCCTGCTTTCTACTTCCTGAAGGGCGTTTAAAAATTCTTCCGAAGTATTATATTGGACATTATTAATAGTATAAGTAGGATTAATCTCAGAAAGATTCTCCTGAGTTTTATTAAAGTAATCGGATACTAAATCATAATAAGCCTTCTCCTCTGTATTCATTTCTGATATAGGGATGCTCTTTCCTTCTTTATAAGCAGAGAGCCTCCCTTCTTCTTGGATAACCTGCATGTCAGCTAAAACATGAGCATCATATATCTTATTTTTCTCTTCAAATATTTCATTCAACCTACCCTCTAAAGATTCCCTGCGAGAAGCATCTTCGGGTAGATTAGCTATCTGCTCTTCTAATCTTTTCTGTTCTAGAGTTAATCTTGCAACTTCTTTCGCAATATACCCTCCCTTACTTGTTTCCTGAAAGACTGGATCGTTTCTTACTTTGGAAACTTTATCTGTTATCTCACCTCTTTGCTGCTCATTCATCTCTCCCTGATCAACAAGATGATCCACCGCCATGTTGAAATCAAAATCATCTCCTTTCATAGCAAGATCAGTAATACCTATGTTTTGGTATTCCTTAATCATTTTATTTCTATCAACAGTCCTCCCTGTAAAGGCATCGGTCATAGCCCTTGTTCCTGCTGAAATTCCCGCATGAAAAGCACCCCCTAAATAACCACCAACCCTAACCATCCTGCCCTCGGGGGTTCCTCCCCATTCCCAAAATGACAGATAGTCTTCACCTGCATAATGATTACTATTTCTATAAACTCTATATTCCTGAAACCATTCATCTACCCCTTGCTGACCTATAATAACGGCATCCCTACCGCCTCCTATTATAAATTTATTCTGAAATCTGGGAAATTTTGGGAGGACGCCATGCATAAGGGACATCTGTAAGGTATTGGTAAGCATCCCCTGAGCAAACACCTCATTGAAGGTTTTTTGTGCTGCCTTACTTGCTTTATTATCTATTTCCTCTGTTGGCGTATCTAATCCAGCCTGATTCATTAAAGACTCCCTTGTCTGGATAAAAGACTGTCCTCCATAGGACATGGACATAACAGGTGTGCTCATTCCTGATCCTATAATACCCGGAATTAAGAATTTACCCCATTTTGATGCTGTCTTACCCCAATTCAACCCTGCCAAAATTCGGGGGGCAACCAAGCGACCCGCAATACCACCTATATGACCTGTAACCATATAAGGCATTGAAGAGGCTACCATCATAGGAGCGTTAGTCTTCCAGAACCGTGCATCTCCCAGATGTGACCAGTCAAAATCCCCTAATGCTTCCTGAGTAGGGGCTATATAATCCTGAAAAGGTTTACTTACTTTATTAGACCATTCCATTAACCTTTCACCAAGAACCTTCCTTCCCAGGGCATTCACATCATCTTCCTTGCCAGTACCCGTATGAACCAGCCACCCACCAATACCCTCAACAGAATTTAAAAGACCAAGTAAAGCTGAATTACCAACTACCCGGGCATCACTGGTGAAATTAGCTACTATATCATCATTAAGGTGGGATATTTTTTTATCTAAAAATGTAGTTCTTTCAAGATTCCTTGCTAATTTAGTCAGGGTTTCCTCATAACCCCCCATTTCTTTTTTAAAAGATTCCACCAAGGAGTTAAACTCATCTACATCTTCTTGAGTGGCTGTACCTGCTTTCTGTTTCGCCTCAAGAGACTCTTTGGCATTAGTAACATTGCGAGCTTCTTTATTAAGGGTTTCCAATTCAAGTATAACCTCACCCTCCACTTCCTTTGTTTCAAAAAATAACTCTTCACGCTCTTTTTGATCGGCTCTCAGTTCGATTCTTTTCTTATCTTCTTGACTGGAAATCTTTTCATTAAGTTCTCTAAGTTCCTTACTAAGAGAATCAAACTCCTCTTTTTCCTTATTACTTAAAGGGTCTCCTGTATAAATTCTTGTCATCCCATCAGGAGTTATAGTAGACCCCTTCAACCTTAATTTTTCAAGTCTTGCCTGAAGCTCTTTTCTTCTTTCAACTTCGGGAGAGGATTCAGAAAGGGTTTTAATCTCTCTTTCAATAAGTTGAGAGGGAGTGGCTAATACACTACTTCCGGGTTGATCAAGCACATCATAAAGAGCGGGAGTGGTAGCCTGGTCTACAATATCCTCGAGGGTGGGTACTCTGTATTGGGATTTAGGCTCTTTTTTCCTTTCCTCTATTTTAGGAAGTGACGTATCCAATGGGACAGAAGTGCTTTCGGCAGCAAACACTTCAGGGATAGTCTCTTTAAAATACTCCAAATAAGATTTCGATCCTGATTCTCTTTTTGGTGAAGGGGATTCTGATAATGCAGGCTCTTCTTTTTTTTTTAACCCCATATCAGACTGAAATGTGGAAAAGTCTGGTAAATCATAACCTTCACTAGTAAGATTCTCATGTAGTCTGTGCAAATTTTCATCATCAGACATATCGATCTTAAACCTATCAAAATCAGGTAGCTCAAAGCCTTCTTTTTGTAAGTTTTCGTGTAATATTTTTAATTTATCTTCCATAGTTTTTTAGTAAAGTCTGCTTTTTCTAGGCTGCTCTCTTTTCTCGGGAAATTTCAATCCCTGCAATAAATTAGGATAATCTTTTTTGTCTAACTCATAATAAATGTCATCTTTACGAGATTCAGCCCTTTGTCTTTGCGGTTCAGTATATTTAGCATCTGAAGCATCTTCTATTTCACTAATTCTTTTTTTAACCTCATCTTCAGTCCCCGTTATTGGTGTCCCCGGAGCATCAGTTCTTCTTGCTATATAAAGTGGCTCTCCTTCTGGTGTAAGCTCATAAGGAGCGTGCTCCACCCCCCTTGCTTCCACAATAATCTTATCCCTGTCAGGATCATAGGCCGCCACTCTAATATTGACTCCTCCTACATCTTCAATTTCACCTGTTGCTAGATTCCTTACATTAACAAGATTTCTTCTTGTGGTAAGATTAGAAGGAAGCAAATCATAACCATCTACAGTCTTACCATGAAAGCTCAACGACTCAACAGGTCTGCTTGTTAGGTCGAGTGCGTCAGGTTCAGGCTCTCTTAAATCTTGCCTGAAGGTAGGTAAATCAGGTTGTATGCCTGTCTCATCTCTCCATAAATAATCTTTAAATGTTAATGCATAATAATCATAAGGATTAACATCTAATTCGCTTGCTTTTTGAGTTATTTCCTGCCTTTCTTCAGGGGTCAATTCCTCATAATAATTTTCCACTATCCCTAACTGAAATTGCTCATCTGTCCGCATTCTCTCAAGGATGTGTCTGTCTCTTTGTTCATCAGTAGCAAAAACTTGCTTGACTTGTCTCTGCCACCCTCTGTCTGTTTCAACCATCTCAGTATCTCTGCTTATCCTTTGAGGTCTTCTCTCCTGTGAAAGTGCAAGAACGGGGTCAATAGACCTCATCTTTAACCATGGACTTTCAGAAGATACCCCCATCTCATCTATCGAGGGAGTTTCGCCTTCTTTTATATATTGATTTAAATTTTTATGAAAATATTCTCCATCATACTTTTGTCCGTCTTTACCCCTGAGTGTTTGCGCGGCTTCCATTATCTGAGTCTGACGGGCATTATTCTTCTGAATGATCTGCTCAACGGTCTGCTTTCTACGCCTCATCTCCATCAAATCCCTATTGGTTAATCTCCCATCTTTATCTGAATAAAGACTTGTTGCCCAATCATTGAATTGCTCAACCGTTTCAAGTGCTGCTTCTTCATTAACTCCTGAGATGAAATTGTTCAATTCAGAGAGTTCTGTTTCGTTCATAAATTCCACCCGCCTTTGTTCGAGCATTTTAAGATCAAACTCAGCAACTTGAGTAAGATTAGCCATAGCACGATTAGCACTCTCGGTTATCTGTCGTGTTGCTGCGGTGAAATCTATTGCGGGAGCCTTGTGCGGCATATTGTGTTTTTAAATTTTACCGATTTCTTGGACGAAACGCATCTTGAGTTATACCCCTCATCTTGCTGTCT
>PWNZ01000221.1 GCA_003564135.1 Candidatus Cloacimonadota bacterium | reverse complement strand
AGCCTTACCTTAACCAACCCAACCTTATAGCCACTGTCATTAAGGTAGTTAATCGTTTCTTCTATGGTATCGCAACCACTGCCCATAGCTACGATAATTCTATCTGCATCTTCAGCACCAAAATAGTCAAAACAGTGATATTGTCTTCCATATTTCTTCGCATACAGGTCCATATATTCCTGAACTATTGCCGGTGTTGCATCATAATAGTTGTTTACCGTTTCCCGGCCTTGAAAGTACACATCAGGGTTCTGAGCTCCGACTTTTACTCTGGGGTTCTCGGGATTCATTGCTCTTTTTCTAAAATCTTCTATCTGCTCTGCCGGTATCAGTTCCGCCAAGTCCTCATAGTCCATGACTTCGATTTTTTGAATTTCGTTAGATGTTCTGAATCCGTCAAAAAAGTGTAAAAAAGGAACCTTAGATTTCAAAGTTGCTAAATGGCTGATAACAGCTAAGTCTAAAACTTCTTGTACCGAACTGGAAGCCGTCATTGCATATCCGGTGTTTCGTGCAGACATAACATCAGAATGATCTCCGAATATTGACAATGACTGGCAAGCTAATGACCGTGCAGAAACATGAAATACTGTGGGCAGCATTTCACCTGCTATCTTGTGCATATTCGGCAACATCAACATTAAGCCTTGTGAAGCAGTGAAGGTTGTGGTCATAGCTCCTGCCGATAAAGAACCGTGTACTGCCCCGGCAGCACCAGCCTCAGATTGCATCTCGATCACCTCTACAGGTAATCCGAACATATTTTTTCGCCCTTCGGCAGACCATGCATCTGCCATTTCTCCCATTGTAGAGGAAGGGGTTATTGGGTATATCGCAGCTACTTCACTGAAAGCGTAAGCTACGTAAGACGCTGCGGTGTTACCATCCATCGTCTCTTTTCTTATTTTGTGAGCCATTACTCCTCCTTTAATACAGATTATTACTATTCAAGACAAGTTTTTATAAGGTATCAATTAAGTCAACGATAATCGTATGGTGCTCATCATACTCGTTATTAATGTCAATAGGGCGCAGGTGCTTAGCTTAATGTTTCTATTATACGCCTTGACAGATTAACAAATTGAGGTTGTTGCTTTATCGTTATCAGGAATAAAAATAGACTTCAAGATGACTTTGATCAGCTATCTGCGATCATTATTTTCATCCGACCCTCTATTTTTTATTTTTTTTTCATCTACTCAATCTGATTGACTACCATACATATAAGACGCATTTTCCCGGGCTTGCCCCGCCCGTTAGCAGAAAATAAACCTGGAAAGATTGCTTAAGCTATTTTGTTGTGCAAAGTCGCTTTTAGCATTGATGGTCAATAATTTACAGCGTTTTTGCTCAGGTCATTAAAAGCTTCACAAAAACGCTGTATCCCTCTCCCAGAAAGGGATAGACCAATGTGATGTTAAATTTTAGCCGTTTTTCTATCTATATTAGTGAGACCAAAAAACAAAATAAGGAGTTTGAAATGAAAGCATTAGCAATCGTATTCGCATTAGTAGCATTCTTTGCAGTAACCAATGAAACAAGTTTAAGTGGGGCTGTCCCACCACCGGATGACCCAAGTATTGACCCAATATGTATTGAACCTTGCGACCCGCCTCTCTTTACTCTTGAAGGAGTGCCTGAACTCCCGGAAGAGTATCTTGATGGTACAGAAGAGTTGCTCGGAATAACTGTGGATGGAATTATAATTGTCCGTCATAAAGGAAAAGTTTACTTCTACTTCCCAAAGAAAAACAAATAATTGTTTCGCTGACTCAAGCAATTACATTACAAAATTGAGGTAATATAATGAACACCAAAACACGAAAACAAATAGCGATATATAGTCGGGCATTATCTAACAATCATCTCATAAGCAAGCGAACAGAGTTACCTCACCAATACAAGGGTTTTACAGTTAAACGAAACGAACAAAAGCAAATATGCCCTTTTTACAGCTCGTGTGTGGTAGATAGAGGTCTGAACGGTCAGGTACATTGTATCATGAGCCGAAAAGTAATATGCGACAAGCATATCAAAGTGCGAGAGTGTGAAAACAAACTCAATGTTAGCTGACATCCGAAACAAGCACCGGCTATGCTGTCGACCGTCAAACAACGATCGGCAGCATAGTCATTGTTGATATAAGTGAGTAGAGACATGCATATTAATGAACAAAATGATGAACATATTATGAAGTTAGACAGCTCCATTTTTAATGAAATGACCTTTGCCTTACTTCCTAATATGGATGACTCGTTGATAGTTACTGATCATAATAATCGCATCATCTATTTGAATCCTCGTGCTATTGAGCTTATTGGCACATCATTGCGTGAGGCAAAAGACAAAAAATTAAGGGATCTAGTAAGATTTCAGAATGCTAAAACCAAAGAGGAACTGTGCAATGCCTCTGTAGAGGACGAACTAAACCGACTAGGGAAAATATCATGCCATAATATGATCCTTCACCAGAATTCAAGATCATCAAAATATATTTCCCTGTCGGTTCTTCCTCTATCCAATAATGGGAAAATGTTCTTGTTGAAAGACCGAACAGAAATTAGAAACCTGGAACAAGAACTTACCAATCCGGCCGAATATGAGTCTATCAAACTTTTTATGGCTGGCGTAGTTCATGACTTTAATTCCATGTTAACTTGCATTCTGGGGTACGTATCATTAGTTGGTAGAAAAATGGAATCCTTTGATGTGGATGATAACAAAATCGTGGAATGGCTTCAAAACTCGGAACGGGGGTGCCATAACGCCAAAGAATTAGCCAATAAGTTAATGTCTTACTCCAAATCAGGTACGGTTAATAAAACTGATTGTTCTCTAAAGAATATTATTGAGCAGACCTCCGGGTTTATATGCAGCCGCTCAAATATTGAGTGCAATATTCACTTCCCTAAAAAACCTTTCCCGGTTAAAATAGATTCAACTCAAATTTCCAGAGTCTTTAACAATCTTCTGATCAATGCAGTACAATCTATGCCGACAGGTGGTCAAATCAGTATTGATGTGGAAAACTGTCGGCTAAATAAAAAGTCAAAAGTGCCTATAGGCGAAGGTAAGTACATCAAGATATCAATCTCTGATACCGGCTATGGGATAGACAAAAGATTCCAAAATAAGATGTTCAGGTCATATTTCTCTCATAAAAACAAAGGGAATGGAATCGGACTTTTAACCTGTAAAAAGATAATCGAAGATCATAACGGTCACATAACCTTCGAATCCAACAAGGGCCAAGGGACAACATTCTACATATATTTACCGGCAGAAAACAATAACAGCCCCAGTAACCATTTCGATAGTTGGAACGAAGCGTAGATCATCAATCTACTATCACCTGTTTTTATACTTATTCATTGTTGCCCTCCAATCATATTTAGCTTTGCTATTTTTCTATCTTTAGTTTCCAATTAAACTGAAATAGAGCACCAAAGATCCTCTTTCGCCCTCTATGCTCTCTCTTTTCTTCTCGTTAGTAACTTATCAATCATGTTCGTGTTTTTTTGGCGGAAAGTTGCCGACTGACCCGGGTAAACAGAAAAAAGGTTTCACGGGTTAAAAAGTCAGCGTTCCGGTTTACTTTACAAAATTCTAAACGGCGAAGTAATAAACTTTCTAAACTTCTTCATTCTTCATTGTTCTTTTATTCCTGTCCATTTGTGTTCATTTGTGGATAAAAATTTGGTTCGTGTTTTTTTGGCAGAATATTTTGAGAGATCAGAAAGACTTGCGGGGTTGCGAAGGGCAAAGAGCATAGAGCATAGAGCAGAGGGCTAAGGGCGTTGAAGAGTTGGTTCCTGGTTAATTATTAAGAGTTGATGAAGAGTTGTGGTACACTTTAAATTGCCTATGAAACAAGCCATCTTATGAAAGTCTTGTTAATTGAATCATCGGTAAAGAGTAATAATTAATGGCACATTGACTACTAAAGGCAGCATCACCACAAAAGGTCAGCAACTTCGGAGAGTAATAATTAAAAGTGAATTGACTACTAAACTGAATGTATCAAGTTCTTCCAGAGCTTGATTTATAGGCCTCAAGAGCATTTTAACCCGTTAAGTCGTCTTTTTTACTTAACTGGGTCCTTGCTCTTGTATATATATGTGACAATTTTTTTCCGTCTCGTCCGGGTTAGGTAATTTAAAGGTTGACTAAAAGGAACGGTAAAAATGGTGTTTACCTGTACCGTGCAGATACCAAAATAGGTATTCACGTAGTAATAAGAATTAATAATATCGGAGCAGTTAATGAAAAAAAGGCGTAGATCGGAAAACCCAGGACTTTTCTTGTTGGGGTTGTCCATTTTATTAGTTATAGTTATCGTACAGTTTGTCAGCATTAATAGGCTAAAGAGCAGGTTATCAGGGATTACTATTTTTACCTGGGAAAGCGACTCCCTTTTAATAGTCACGGGGAGAGACATTAATACAGATCTAGCAGTTTTCACACCTGACTTTTTAAATCACGCTTCCTCCTTTCGGTCTCCTTTTGGAGACGATAGCAGTCTTGCGGAATTATTAGACAAGTATGTTAAGTATGGTCGCAGTGACATGTATGGTAGTCCTCGCAGAACAGGTGATATCAGACGCATACACGAAGGTATAGACCTATACGTGGATGAGGACACGCCAGTTTACCCGTTGTTTCCGGTTGGTATTGTAACAGATGTCAGTGATGATCCTAATTATATTTTCCAGTCCAGCGGTTATAGGGGGGATACTTTCATTGACTCTGTTGGTGTTGAATATGGTAAGATCATCAGGATTTTATACCCTCAAGGATTTGAAAGCTTATATGCACACCTAAATGAAGTCTATGTTAAGGGGGGGGATATTGTAACTCAAGAAACGGTTGTTGGTCTTACAGGATATACCGGAAATATCAGATTTAGCGGCAAGCCTTCGCATTTGCACCTGGAACTAAGAACTAAAGATAATGGAAGCTTTGACCCGGAACACCGGCTTCACTATAGTGAGCTTGATAAACATGTTTTTATTAATAAAGTGTTGCAAAACACCGGCAAGAACCGTTAGATCTATAGAAAATAATATCTTAACAGATAACCTTAGTCCAAAAGATAAGACTCGGGGAGCGTAAAAAAGTGAGAACGACCATCCGACTAAAGCATATAGTTGTTTCTATAATAATTACCGTGATAGCGTTAAGCTGTTCTCGGAAAACCAGAGAGCTAACACCTGAAGAATTGTTAAGAAAAGAAGCAGGTGTCAGAAGATCTGTAAAGCTCACCAATGAAAGAGTCAACCAGGCCCAATTCTTCGATCAGAACGGCCTTAAGATAGAAGAGCACTGGTATAATCCTAATGGTGTAATCGTCACCTCCAGAGAACTAAAATACGACGAGAAGACTCTTAATTTGCTGAAAATCAATTGGTATAAAGGCCGAGACATTAATAAAAGCAAGCATGTTTTTGAGTATGATAACGCCGGGAAGCTGGTCTCGGAAGAAACATTAACACCTTTTGATGACAGAAGAACCATCAAATATCTATACTACGAGAATGGAATAATGGTCAACAAACGAATGGAAGGAAGTAAAGGAAGCCTGCGTTTTGTGAGACATTATAGCTATGACAATGGAAATATCGTGGAGTTTAGAGAAAAGAATGATGATGGAGAGCTAGTGAATCGTCAAACATATAGTTTTGATGATGCTAACAATAAAATAAAAGAGGTGTGGTATTATGATAAGGATCACCCTGTAGCCACTAAAGAACATTCTTACTCGGCCGGCAGATTGGCCAAAACGGCTCGTTATGATGAAAATGACGAGTTAGAATATACAATCAAGTATGAGTACAATTTGGATGGCCTGCTCCATTTCAAAAGATGGACTGACAGTGAAGGGAATATTCTCACTGAAAATCGTTACACGTATGACTACCATTAATCAGTTCTAATAACGTCTAGAGAAAACTGAGTAAATTAACTTAAGCTATCTCAACTTTATCCTTGACCTGATAACCCACTTGCCAAACTCGCTTCATAAACTATCTGATAAAAGAGGAATAATGAAACGAGCTATACTGAAATTAAAAGACTCACAAGTGGGAACCATAACTATAGTTATCCCCAAAATTCGTGATTACCATAAAAGCTTCTCCAGTGTCGTTTTGACTTACGATAACGGCAATACCAGAAATCTAGAAGGCCAAGATCTTAATAAGATCGTTAAAGATTTAGACGAAGCAATTAACAGTTTTTACAGTAACTAAATGGTAATCAGTTCGACCAAACAAGTTCTGCTTTTCACCGTTAACAAGATTATCGGGCAAAGGTGCATTCAGGTCTCTTTTCTTAGGGTTGTTTCTTTTTTTGCCACACTGGTTATGAGTTTATTGGCTCAAGAAATATGATAGCTTGACAAATAATATCTCTGTTAAAGTTTGTCTGCCGAAAGCAGTTAATGTATCTCTCCCGCTGGTTATCTCTGCTTGTGGATAAAATCAGTTTCTAAAAAACATTAAGCCTCTGTAAACCATTGGCTATCAAGGCAATATAAACAATACCTAAGGCTATTTATTAGCTGTTAATTACTTGTGGATAACTTTCATTGTCCGAAAGAAACTCCGCTCACACTATAGATGTATACAGGTGAATAATGATGGAAAAATATGAAAAAATTTGGAATAATGTACTCGACACCTTAGAGCAGCAGATTAATGCTCAAAGTTTTAAAACATGGTTCAGCGATACTAAACCTATAGATCAACCTGATGAAGAAACCCTGTTAGTTAAGGTTCCGACTAAATTTACGGCAGACTACCTCAATAAAAACTACGCCGGCTTTATTACTAAGCTCTATATGGGTGTTTTCAAGAAAAAACTTAGCGTTCGCTTCATGAGTGGTATCGTCAGTAACTCTACAAATGGCAGCAATGTAGCGGTTGGCAGTTCGCCGAAATCACCTTCATTAGAAAGTAAATCTCCTTTAAATCCTAAATATGTGTTTAGTCATTTCGTTGTCGGTAAAAGTAACAATTTTGCCCATTCTGCCGCTATGGCAGCCGCCGAATCTCCCGGCACCGCATACAATCCTTTGTTTATATACGGTGAATCAGGTATGGGTAAGACGCATCTTATGCAGGCTATAGGCCATTTTTTAGGAGAAGATAGGTCAAACGATTATGATGTGCACTACATAACCTCGGAGGACTTTACAAACCAGATGATCGATTCGCTCAAAAACAATAATATGCCGGCTTTTCGGAACAAGTACCGAAACATTGATGTTCTTTTGATAGATGATATCCATTTCATGGCTAAAAAAGAAGCTACTCAAGAGGAGTTTTTTCATACTTTTAATACCCTTTATGACAACAATAAACAAATAGTTTTAACCAGTGACCGGCCGCCCAAAGATATTAAAGAATTAGAAGCACGGTTGGTTACCAGATTTGAGTGGGGTTTATTAGCCGACCTAAAAACCCCAGACTTCGAAACGAGGATGGCAATTTTAAAGAAAAAGGCCGAACTTGAAGGTATTTTATTAAGTGAAGAAGGGTTTCAGTTTATTGCCGAACATGTTAATACCAGCGTTAGAGCCCTAGAAGGTTCATTGATAAGGATTTTAGCATACAGCGCTTATAACAATATTAACACGGAAGATATCGATAGGATTCTGTGTCGAGAAATACTCAGTGATTTGATTTCCGATAAAGTTGCCGAACTGAATATCAACACCGTCATGAACAGAGTTTGTAGCCATTATGAGCTGACTCCCGGCCAGTTATTGGAGAACACGAGGAAGAAAAACATTGTTTTCCCTCGTCAGGTAGCTATGTATCTTACCAACCTGTTAATACCGCAGATCGCCTTGAAAGATATCGCCACATACTACCAAAGAAAAGACCATACAACCGTCCTCCACGCTAAAAAAAATATTGAGAATCTCTTCCGCAACGACAACGGTTTTCGGATCCAGATTGAGCATATAATTAAAGATATCAAAGGTGAAGCATAGAAAAAGTTATCAACATAGAAAAACCCTGAATCATAGCATTGAGAAGAGTTTTCCACAGAAAATGTATAAGTCCGGCAAAGGAGCGTTGATAACACCACAATTAGCTTGCAGAAAGTATTTGGCTGTGGATAGAGGTTCATAAAGAGAGCAGTTATCCACAAGTTATACATCGGTTATGTAACAACTAACAACATGACCAGCTTACTAAATCTGATAATTGACTTGACTTATTCACCTCTCCACAGAGCCTAATACTACTACTAAGATAAGTTCTAACTTTCTATAGTTATAATAAATAAGGAGGATATACCGGAGATTTCCTCGGTATGAGTTGATGAAAAAAATAGTTCAGGCATTAAAAATGACCTGTGTTCTCGCTTTGATAATAGCAGGATGCACGAGTAAAGATAATACGGTTGGCATTGATGGTAAAGATGAAATACCGACAACTTTCGAGATACAGAGTGATTCACTGTTCGCTTATTATTACTCTTACAGCGACACTGTTGGGCCATCATTCCCAAACAATAAACTAATCAGCGGAAAGTTTACTGATAATACTTCCATAACTCTGTTAAGATTTTCCAACTTACCAGCAGAAGGGTTTAATATAACAGCTGACGCAGAGCTTAAGGTTAATATCTCAGGTAATTACGAAGCAGCCGGTATGCCTCTTAAACTTGCCCTGATTGAGCAAAACTGGTCGCCAAGAGAAGCTACATGGGCTAAGGCTGACGATGTTACCTCTTGGCGTGTTGACTGGCTAAATGCGGCTGATTTGGAGGTCATAAGCACAACTGAAGTCACCGATAGTGATTCACTGACCTTTCTGATAACAGGGGATGAATTACAACCCATAATTGAAGATTGGATATCTTCCGAACCCTCAACTTTCGGCTTAGCAATTCTTACTGAGAGCAATTACCAAAACGGTTATGTTGAATTCTTTAATAAAGACAATAGAGATTTCAGGCCTGAATTGATCTTTGAGTTTACACATGAAGACGATCAAGATGAAGATGAGCCCCGGTTGTATCAGCGGCCACCGATTTATAATACTTTCATTAACTCCATAGCGCTGATTGATGATCTGAGCTATAGAGAAAACGAACTGTTAATTTCCAACTTACCGGCTCACAGTATGGTAGTTAAACTCGATTTAGATCATATCAAAGCAAAGATTAGCAGTCGCGAAGAAGATTTAACTGCTGAAGAATTAAAAAGGATAACGATAAATAAAGCAGACCTAATTTTACATATAGATGAAGAAAAAAGTCACTACTCTCCCACCGTATTACAGGCATCAGTAAGGCCTTTCAACCTTATGGAAGAATTCGCTGACCGGTCGGAACTACCTATAGCGCAGGAACTAACCGAACTTTTATTAGATAACTATGGAAGCACAATCCATTTTGGGGAAGAGAAGTTGTCTATAAATATTACCTCCACACTTCAAGCTCATATATCCGGGCTGCGAGAGAATAAAGGGGTAGTGCTGAGATCAACTGTAGAGCGACCGGACAATACCTTTCTGACGGCTGAGAATAGGGATAACACATTCATTATGTTTTTTAACCATCAAATGACTGATGAAACACTTAGGCCATACTTGAAGATGACTTATACCGTCAGTCCTTTTTAAATTACTACATTTTTTATGAGGCCAAAATGAAGGAACTTTCACCCGGGATCAGAATTTTATTAATAACTGTCGGTATTTTGTTTTTTATGCTATCATGTGCGGATGATAATCTTACAGATAAAAGCCGTGTTTTAGCAAGAATAAACGGCGAGCAATTAACAGAAGATATGTTGGCTGAGTTAGCTAACGTAGCTGATATTGATGACTTATCCGGCCAACAAATACGCAACTGGACAGAAGATTTGATCAAAATTACCCTGCTAGCCCAACAAGCAGACAACAACGGGCTTACCGATAACCCGCGAGTCAACTCAAGAATTAGATTAGCTGAAAAGTCGATCAAGGCGAACCTCTTTCTTTCCTCTATGTTCCAAGATATGTCTCCCAGTGAAACGGAACTATTTGACTACTACCAGATCCATAAAGGTAGATACCAGCAGGATCGAGATGAATACCGTGTCCAACGGATCAAATTTGCAGATGAAGCTGTCGCTGATTCTGTCAGTAACATGATAATTGACAACGAAATATCTTTCACGGAAGCTGCACGGTTATTCTCTCAGGAAGAGGCTCAATCAACAGATGGTTTCATGGGTTATTTGACCTTTGATGAGATGGAAGACTTTATTAGAAGAGCTGTTACCAATTTGAGTCAGTGGCGTTATATGAAAGTAACAGGAGATGGAGCTTTCTTCTTGGTTAGATATACCGACCGCAGAAACAGAAGTGCCGATAAATCATTTACGGATGTTATAGATGAGATTAGGAAGGAATATATAGCCGATAAGAAACAGCAGCACATCGACAATGAAATAAAATTGCTGATTGACAAAGCTGATATTGAAATACTAAGATGAGGTATTTAATGAAAAAATATATATACATAACACTGCTTATGCTGATAACAACAAGCATAAACGCAGAAGTGATTGATAGAATTGTTGCTAAGGTCGGATCGGAAATCATCCTAAAAAGCGAACTGCAAGAGCATAGGAACCAAATGCAGCAGATGGGTGCGATTGACCACACTTTTAGTGACTTAGAACTTCTTAATGACATGATCGAGTCACAACTGATATTACAAACTGCGAAAGATAAAGATTATCAGGTAGATTCATTCAGGATAAGGCAGATGATTAATAGCCAACTAGAAGAGCAGTTCCAAAGATTCGGGTCGGAAAGGGCTTTTCGTGAAGAGTTAAGAAGAACCGGTATGTCTCTGTCACAACTCAGAGATTTTTATGAGAATATGATTAAAGAACAGCAGCTGCGCGAAATGATAATTCAGAATGAGATTAGTGCCCGGATAAGCGTGAGCGATATGGAAATAGAAGAGTTTTACCGGGAGAATATCGATCAGCTACCGTTAAGGGAGGAGAAAACCGAAATTGGACTGATAAGAATAGATATTACCCCTAAAGATGAAACCGTTAGACAGATCAGGTCCGAGATTAACGAAGTATACGACAAAATAAGAGAAGGACAAGACTTTTCTCAGCTTGCACAGCAGTATAGCCATTGCCCGAGCAGCAGATTAGGTGGTGATTTAGGATTCTTTGCCCGAGGGACTATGATTAGCGAGTTTGAACAGGTAGCTTTTTCTTTACAGCCCGGAGAGATCAGTAATGTTGTCGAAACTGCTCACGGATATCACATCATTAAAATGGAAGAACGAGATGAAGATGATATTAGGGTTAGGCATATACTTAAGATGCTGAAACCGACCGAACAAGATATTGCAGAAACAACAGAAAAAGCGGAAAATATTCTTAACAGAATCTCAGCAGAGGAGGAATTTTCCGAGATTGCACGTAATTATTCAGACCATCCGACAGCCCAAGCCTGCGGATATTTAGGCGAGTTTAATGAAGAAGAATATCCGGAACAATTTGAAGATTATTTGCAAGAAATTAGTGTCGGAGAAGTAACAAGACCTATAAGAGCTGAAAACAGCATATATATCCTGACAAAAAAAAGAATTATTCCCCAAAGACCGTTTAGGCTTGAAGAGATCAGGGAAGAGCTAAGGGAACACCTGCGCATGGAAAAAAAACTTGAACATTATGAGCAATGGATCGGTGAGCTTCGCGAAGACTCCTATGTGGAAATATTGCTTTAATAATTTTAGCAGATAAATAAACTTGTTTACAAACTCAATAATAATGACCGGAAAACTGCGGAAATATTAGAATGGTACTATTCAAAGCGTTGGCTACTCTTTTTTATACAGGTTATTTCCCTGTGGCTCCCGGAACTGTTGGTACGGTGGTGGCTTTAATAGTGTATCTTCTTCTACCAGGTGAGCTAATAGAAAGCAGCTGGTTTTTTTTAATTCCCTTGCTAATGGTGATTCCTTCGGTTTATGTCTGCAGCAAGGCAGAAGAAGATATGGAGCGGGACGATGGCCGAATAGTTCTTGACGAGTTTGTCGGTTATTTTATCTCGATAGTGTTCCTGCCGAAGACAGTATTGATAGCTTTGCTCGGATTTGTCTTATTCAGGTTATTTGATATACTGAAACCTTCGCCGGCGGCAGAACTGCAAAGTTTGCAGCGTGGGTGGGGGATAGTGTTTGACGATGTGATGGCAGGTGTGTATGCGAATTTATGTTTACAGATAATCTATTTTCTGTTCATAGCTTAGATAACAAATCAAATAAAGGAGATTTTAATGATTTACCTATTAATGAATGCAGCCACTCAACAGCAGCAGGAGCCAAACCCATTTATCAGCTTCTTGCCGTTTGTTTTTCTTATACTGATACTATACTTTCTTATGATCAGACCTCAGCAAAAACGGCAAAAAGAGCACCAGAAACTTCTGGAAGAACTGAAAACAGGTGATGAAGTGATAACTTCCGGAGGAATAGTCGGGAAAATAACCAACTTCAGAAAAGAAAAAGATACCGTAATAATCAAAGTCGAGGGCGACAGTAAATTAGAGATCAAAAGATCTTTTGTCTCAGGACTAGTCCAGAACACTCAGCAGGAAATAAAGAATGAGCCTACAAAATAGTTCCGGTTCAGTTTTACCGGTTCGTTTGTATGGTGATAAATGTCTGCGGAAAGTGTCGCCAGAATTGCCGCGGATAGACAGCGATACTTTGAGCTTCATAGCTGACCTGATAGAGACGATGTATGCCAAAGATGGTGTCGGGTTAGCTGCGCCACAGGTTGGTAAAAACATCCGGATTTTCATTGTAGACCCACAATGGTTTGAAACCAATACCCGGAACCCGTTAGTCTTTATTAACCCCAAATTCACATCTTTGGATGGCGTTGAGGTTGCCGAAGAAGGTTGTCTCAGTTTACCGGATATTACCGCAGAAGTATCCAGAGCAAAAAAAATAACTATAGATGCAATAAATGAGAAAGGAGAATTAGTACGGCATCAAGCTGAAGGTCTGTTTTCAAGAGCTATCCAGCATGAGTTTGACCATTTGGAAGGTGTCTTATTCGTCGACCGGGTGTCGAAACTCAAGCAGCTTATGTTGAAAGCTAAACTGAAAAAAATAGAAAGTCTGACCGACGAAAATGGTGTCAACACTGATGAAACGATGAAAGATGAAACCGCAACAAGATGATATCAAAAAAGGTAAGTTTTGGATTGAAAAAGTAGTTTTTTTAGGAACTCCTGAATTTGCTGTTCCTACTTTAACGCATTTAGCCGAGTCGAAATATAAACCCAAGTTAGTAATAACTCAGCCAGACAAAAGACAGGGACGTAAAATGAGGCTTACCGCGCCCCCTGTAAAGCTAAAAGCAGTCGAATACGGCATAGAAACTATGCAGCCGGAGAATATTAACGAAGAATACGTCGTTGACCTCTTAGCATACTTAGATCCGGATATTATAGTCACCGTTGCTTATGGTGGGCTACTTAAGAAAAATATCCTGAAAACACCCAAATTTGCATGTATTAATTTACACCCTTCACTGCTACCCAAGTATCGCGGCGCTTCACCTATCAATTATGCTCTATTCAATGATGATCGAAAAACAGGGAATACCGTGTTTAGGATGGTCAGAAAAATGGATAGCGGTCCTATTTTATATCAATCGGAAATCGCTATCGAGCATAACGATAATGCATCATCTCTTTCGGAAAAACTTGCCCTGAAAGGTGCTGATGATGTCATAAAGGTGTTGGAAGCCATTGAGCAAGGAAAAATAACAGAAACGGTTCAAGATGAAAATTTGGCTACGTTCAGCCATAAGCTGACCAAAGAAGACACCTTGATAGACTGGCAAAGAGATGCCAGAAAAATTCTCTGCCAAATAAAAGGATTGGCCGACGAACCAGGAGCTTTTACCTTCTTCAGAGGACAAAGAATAAAGATCCTCGCTGCAAAAAAAAGCGGCCGAAAAACAACAAAACTTCCCGGAACAATTATATATGCCGGAAATTTATCTAACGCCGATCCGCAAATTCAAGAAAAAGGCATATTGGTTTCGACAGGCGATGAAAACATAGTGATAGAAAAGGTTCAATTAGCCGGGAAAAATATCATCTCCGCATTTGATTTCAATCTTGGGGCTCAAATAAAGCCTTTCGAAAGATTCACAATGGAACACTAACCAGCTCGATAAAAGGGTTTACTGGTTAATTAGAGTGATACTAAGCTATAGATTGAGATCAGAAAGATGGACAGCATAGTCATTGACCATAAGAAAAAAAATCTATTCTTATTCTTGTTTACTTTCAGCCTTATAATGGCTATGGTATTGACTACGATGCTGTGGTGGTTTATTTCTCCACGATTACATGAAATTCACAGCACCCTGGCGCTAACAGTTCTTACCGCGTTAAGGGTGTTTTTCGTTATAGTGATCTTGGGAATTCTATCAATATTGCTGACCTGCTATTTGGGCAAGAACTTCCTAGTAACAAAGCCGGCAGTAAGGTTAACCATCCGTTTTCTTTTCCCGGTCACGATATTTTTAGGTCGAATCTTCGGCATACCAAAAGACCAAATCCGAGAATCTTTTGTACATGTGAACAATACTTTCGTCAAGGTACTAAAAAAGAAGTTCAAGCCCGAAAAAGTTCTAATCCTGTTACCCCACTGCTTGCAGTGGACTGAATGCCCCTACAGGATAACTGTTGATATAAATCATTGCCGGGAATGCGAGAAATGTAATATCGCAGACTTAAAAAGGCTGGCCCAAAAAACCGGTGTCAAAATAGCTATTGCAACAGGCGGGACGCTTGCCAGAAAAATCATTATCCAAAACAGGCCCCAACTGATATTGGCAGTAGCTTGTGAAAGGGATTTAGTTGATGGCCTTAACGATGTATTTCCTATTCCCGTATATGGAGTTCTCAACCAAAGGCCGGAAGGACCCTGTGTTAATACCAGAGTGGTCGTTGAGCTGTTAGATTCAGCTTTAGAGGAAGCCTTAGTCCAGGTTGTTGAAGACCCTTTATAGCATTAACAATCGCCCTCTCAAGAATGTTGTTACCATTACTATTACTTACGGTTATACTGACTAAATAAACAAAATAAGCTATAATAAATCTTGACAAGAAATGCGTGAATACTTCGCTGACAAGCCGATGAAAAAAGATTGAGTAGGAGTCGAACATGAAAGATAACAATTTTTTCCCCGCCAGGGGAGTTAGCATAAGAACAATGACTATAATTCTTGCTATCGCCTGCTTAGGACTGCTATTGACCAGCGGATGCCGGCAGCAAGAGCAGGTAGAAGAGGTCGTGGAACAACCAGAAGAGGCCGGTTTTACTCATAACGCCCGTACATCTCTCGATTACACCGGTACTTATCGAGGCAAGATACCCAATGCAAGCGGGGAATTACAAGAAACTATTATCGAGCTGAACGATGACGGAACTGTTGTGAAAACAACTAAACAACCGGGCCAAGAAGAAAACAGCGGTTTCGAGACCTACACCGCTTATACATGGAACACCCAAGGGAACGTTATTACTCTTAATGCGCTGCCACCACCAAACAGCTATTTTGTCTCGGAAGGTTATTTAGTTCATCTTGACGAAAATATGTCACAGCTTAACGGTAAAATATCTGAAGTTGATGAGGATTATATTTTAAGAAAAGAATAATTGAAAAAATCAACTATCGTACTGACCGCTTGCAGAGACTCTCTAAAGCGAGATATATCTTGACAGAAAAGCCTGTCAATTATGTTCGGTATCTCCACATTTCGATGTCTAAGGGCTTTCTTTATACGTAAATACGGTGTGCCGAAAAGCCCTAATTAAGCAGAAATCACAAGAGGTTTAACATGAAGACATTCTTTTTGCACAACTATAAAGAGATACCGCAAATACAAAACATGACCGAAGAACAGCAGTTTCAGATTAAAGTCGTCGGAACTGTCCTTCCTTTCAAGGTCAATACCTATATAGTCGACCGTTTGATTGACTGGTCTTACGTACCGGAAGATCCCATATATTCGCTAACTTTCCCTCGCAAAGAAATGCTGATCCCCGAGCACTATGAAAAAATGAGCATACTTCTGAAACAGAATGCAGATAAAGAAACTATTGACAAGACCGTTAAGGAAATTCGCGAGCAACTAAATCCTAACCCCGCCGGGCAGATTGATTATAATGTACCTACATTTAAAAGAAAAAAACTCTACGGGATCCAACATAAATACAGAGAAACTGTCCTTTTCTTTCCCAGTGAAGGACAGACTTGTCACACCTATTGCACTTTCTGTTTTCGGTGGCCGCAATTTATTGGAATAAAAAATCTGCGCTTTGCTTCCAAAGAAGCCGATTCATTAAAGGATTATTTAGCTTCAAAAAAAAATGTTACCGACCTTCTGTTCACAGGTGGAGACCCACTAACTATGAGCGCAAAAGCCTTGGATTGTTATGTTGATGCCCTTTTAAACAAAAAACTAGACCATGTAAAAAATATCAGAATCGGTACCAAAGCTCCCATATATAACCCTTACAGATTCACCACCGAAAAAGATGCCGATGATTTGATCAGAAGCATGGAAAAAATCGTCAAATACGGAAAGCATCTCGCGATCATGTTACATCTAAACCATTACAAAGAAATGGAGACAGAAGAGTTCGCAAAGGCCGTCGGAAGGCTCAAGGATATCGGCGCTATTATCAGAACACAATCTCCTCTGTTAAGAGGGATCAATGATTCTCCGGATATATGGGCAAAAATGTGGAATATGCAAGTAGCCTTAGACTTCATACCCTACTATGCATTCGTCACACGTGACACCGGAGCTCAGCATTACTTCGGTATACCTCTTGCCAAAGCATGGGAAATATTCCAAAAAGCTTATCAGCAAGTCAGCGGGTTATGCCGAACTGTACGCGGGCCAAGCATGTCGGCAGTTCCCGGAAAGGTTCAGATATTGGGAATATCAGAGATTAAAGGTGAAAAGGTGTTTGTCATGCGCATGCTGCAAGGAAGAAATCCCGATTGGGTGCATAGACCTTTCTTCGCTAAATACGACGACAAGGCAACCTGGCTCAGTGATCTAAAACCTGCCTTCGGTGAAGAGAAATTCTTCTTCGAAGATGAACT
>PWNZ01000139.1 GCA_003564135.1 Candidatus Cloacimonadota bacterium | reverse complement strand
TTCTATCAGATGAATCGCATAATCTACGCCTATACCGATAGCTATTGCAGAGATAATAGCTGTTGCAGAACTAAGTGGAATACCTAAAGCTCCCATCGTTCCGAAATTGACTATTGCAGTTATCATTATCGGTATAGTCCCGACGATGCCAATCAACCAGCTTTTAAAGACTATAGCCAATAAAACAGCTACTATCAGAAAAGATAACAGCAGGCTGAGAATCTGCCCTTCTAAAAGAAGAGTAGCGAAAACTAAGGATTTATAACCGCTTCCGGCATAGTTTATTTCTATGCCATAATCTGCGAATAGTGGAATGAATGGCTCGATTTCGTTTATGACTTCCTTCATTTTTGCCGAGCTGTCACTCTTGAGCCGTAAAGTCAGGTTGGCATTTTTATAATCGTAATCAATAACATTATCTAAGTTATCCGGATCACCCGACATTTCATAAAGTAACAGATATTGAGCAATCATATCTCTGGTTTCCGGTATCTTGTTGTAGGCAGGGTCGTCATCGTGCATTACTTGATGCATTCGTTTTATAAAATCGGTTAAAGCAAAGCTGTCTCCTATCGTCGGATTTTGATGTAATACTTGCTGAAGATTACTCAATATTGTAAGTACCTCCGGTTCTTTGAAGATATCCTGCTCTTCACTGCTCAATATGACATTAAGGACAGATGTTCCCCCAAAATGGGTGTTAACAAAATTATCTGTTTGAACTACAGGACTGTCATCCTGAAAATTGGCGAGAAAGCTGGTGTCAATCCATACCTTAGTAGCACCAATAACCGCCAAAAAGACAACTATACCTACGACAATAACCACTATCCGACTGTGAGAAAGAAGTCTTGTACCGAACCATTGTCCGATACTAGCCGGATTCTCTTCTGTTTTATTACGTGGTGAACTTTTTGTTAAACCGGTTTTTGCCGGTAAAGACACGGTACTTTTCTTGGATTTCGGAACTCCCAAAAGGTAGATTGAAGCTGGGAATAAAACGAGTGCCATTACCATCTCCATAATTACTCCGGAAGCAATGAAGAGACCGAAATAACGTACCGGTAAAACCTGACTTGTTGTCAGAGATAAAAACCCTATTGCTGTCGTGACAGCAGTCATGGAAACGGGTTTGATCATCTCTTGTAAACTTTTTTTCACTAAACTATCTTTAGTAATATTAGGGTTCAAATTTATTAGATGCTGTATAGTGTTGTGCATATGAATACCATAAGCTACACCAATAGCGATCAACATTACCGGTATCATTGTGCTTAAAGTATAAACAGGCACCTTAAACATTGCCATTAGCCCAAAAGCGGTTAAGGTGCCAAAAAGAACAATCGCAAGATTTATGAGAGTACTTCTCCAACTTCGCAGTAATAAAAGCAATATCACGGTTATCAAGATTATTACTAAAGGTGCCATTCGAGCCATATCTTTTGGTCCCAGTTTGGTCAGTTCTCCCTCAACAACAGGTCTGCCCGCAATATATATAGTCTCGGGACCTTCATATTCATTCACGAAATCCTGAAGTTCACGATAAAATTTGTCGGTAAATACATCCTTGTCAATTTCGGCAACTAACATCGTAGCTTTGCCGCTATAACTTACTATCCTACCGAATATCATTTCATTGTTTTCAACAGCAACATGTAAGTCCCTGAGTTGTTTGTCAGTTTGGGGTATATCGGTATAAAAAGCCTCTACGGTCAAACCCCATTCATCGGAGGTAATGTTCTCGGCAGTGAAAAGGGAAGTTATGTTATCTTTTTCTATACCTTGAAAATTACGTGCTAAGTTTAGTGACAAATCCTTTATCTTTGCCAAAGTCGAAGGGTTAAATATCGTTTTCGGATGCTCAATGACCAGAAGAATATTATCCTGAATATTAAACTGCTCCTCCATTTGATCACTGTAAATAAAAGCAGGGTGGGTTTTGGGCATATATTCATCTAAATCGGTCTCAATCCTTGTATTTTTTCTGATACTTATACCAAAAATGAGTAACATAGCCAAAAGACCAGTAAGTATCAGCTTCGGATGTTTAACAAGTCCAAGTAATATCTGATTCATAATATCCTCTCATTCATTCCTTAAATTAAACAGTACACTATGGGTGTTTATCAGATTTGAGACTGCATCTTCTAACCCGAGGTTCTTCTCGCAGATACGCCAACGGGTAACAGTCAACTTAATCGAACCGAGAGTTACCAATGCTAATTCTTTCGAATCAATGTCAGATCTACAAAGTTGATTTTCCTGCAGATCTTTATAAAAACTGCTTAGGAAGGAGATATTCCTTTCAGAGATGCTTTTAAGATCATTCCTTAATTCCTCTTCAGAATGAAATGCTTCCTCAGAAAATATTATTGAGGTATGAGCGGAGTTCTTCTCAAATGCGCAGAATAATCCTTTGATTAACTGCTCTAATCTCTCTTTTGGGGGAATGCTTGTATCAACGAGTTTTTCAAAGTGCGGTGCGATAGATTCCTCTAAGTCTTTCAGTAAAGCTCTCAATAAATCTAATTTATTTGAGAAATGACGGTAGACAGATGCCTCTGTCACACCAACTTCCTGAGCAATATTTCGGAAAGTTAGTTTACTGAAACCTCTTTCTGAAACTAATCCAATCGCAGCATTCAGGTAATCCTTCTGTCTTTTTGTTATTTCATTCATCATTAACTCCGAATATGTTAGTTAACGATAACTTACTTTAAAAATGGCTAATGTTGTCAAATTAAAAATGCTTTTATCTTGTAAGAATTGAACGGTCTCTACATTGGAGACCGTTCAGAAAAGCTAACGTAGAATCAGGCAACCTGTACATCTTCAGGAGAATAGAGTCTTCCAATATTCTTTTTTGTTATCAAGGGGATAGAAGTAGAAGTTCTGAATGAAGTTCATATACTGCCCCTACTTTGATTCTGCCTCGTCCGGGTTAGGTAGAAAGATAATAAGGAGATATATATTGACAAGTAAGCTTTGTTAGCTGAGAGTTGAGACAATATGAATTACGAAAATGATAATGGATTAGTTCTTGAAAAAGAATTAGAAAAGGCATTGCTCAAGATCAAAAGCCTAAAAGATGAGAATGAAAGGCTTAGGAAATTGCTTGGAATGAAATATGACAGTCCAAAAGCTTCTTTAGAAGATGAACGAATCTGTGAAAAAGCTGCAAATGAAAGTAGCGATTTGAAGAATCACAGAAAAGATGTACCTCCCGTTCACAGTAAGTCATCTCCTCAAGAGAAAATATCTTTGTTTAGAGACCTCTTCAAAGGAAGAGATGGCGTATTTGCCCTAAGATGGATCAGCAAAGACGGTAAATCCGGTTATTCTCCTGCTTGTAAAAATGATTGGAAATCGGGTACTTGCGGTAAGTTTGAAAAGATTACTTGCTCCAAGTGCAAGAACAGAGATCTGATTCCTCTAACCGACGAAATCATCTATCAGCACCTTAAGGGAGAAATCGTTATAGGGTTATATCCCTTGCTAACTGACGAGACATGTTATTTCTTAGCCATTGATTTTGATAAACAAGAGTGGATTGAAGATATAAAAGCATTTAATCAGGTTTGCCGAGATATTAACATCCCATCATATACCGAAATCTCTCGTTCCGGAAACGGTGCTCATATTTGGTTCTTCTTTACCGAACACATCCCAGCTAAAATTGCTCGTGAGTTAGGCTTTTCTTTACTATCGGTAGCGATGGATAAACGCCATCAGATCGGCTTAGATTCCTATGACCGGCTGTTTCCTAATCAGGACAGTATGCCCAAAGGTGGATTCGGTAATTTAATTGCTCTACCGTTGCAAAAACAAGCAAGGACTATTGATAGAACTGTTTTCATTGATGAAAACTTCAAACCAATCAAAGACCAATGGTCATATCTTGCCCAAGCAGAAAAGTGTCTTTAGTGAAGGTAAAAGAGACCATCTCAGCATTAAAAGAAATTACCCAAATTGGAAATACGATCGACAAACTCCCTTCTAAGGTTAATGTAGCTTTGAGAGATATGGTTTATATTGAAAAAAACGGTCTATCTGCCAAACTTCTGAATCATATAATCAGATTGGCTTCCTTTCCCAATCCCGAATATTACCGTGCCCAAGCTTTAAGGCTGCCGGTTTATAACAAACCCAAAATCATTAGCTTATTTTCTGAAAACACCAAGCAAATTGCCATTCCAAGAGGTTGTTACGAAGAACTGAGAGTCTTGTTTAACAATACTGATGTATCTTTAAGCGATGAAACCTTTAAGGGCGTTTTCTGTGATTTTACTTTCAAAGGTAAATTAACCGAAGAACAAACAAAGGCAGCGAAGGCTTTAAATGTACATAATAATGGCGTCTTATCCGCTTCAACAGCTTTTGGGAAGACAGTCGTAGCGCTTTGGATAATTGCACAGAGAAAAACCAATACACTTATTATAGTGCATCGCAGGCAGTTATTAGAGCAATGGAGAGAAAAGGTTTCGGCTTTCTTGAATATTCCTTACAAAGATATTGGAGAAATTGGCGGTGGCAAAGAAAGAATAACCAACAAGATTGATATAGCGATAATTCAGAGCCTCTATCGAAACCATAAGGTAAAAGAACTTGTAAGAGATTACGGGCTGGTTGTTGTAGATGAATGCCATCATATTGCCGCTTTTTCATTTGAGCAAGTACTCAAAGAGGTG
>PWNZ01000041.1 GCA_003564135.1 Candidatus Cloacimonadota bacterium | reverse complement strand
TTATCTGCGACAGGTTAAAACGGCACAGACATTTGAGGATTTAATCATACCGGTAAAAGAGAAAGAGGTTTTACAGAATATGATTAATCGTTTCCGTCAACCTTACATTTATAATCTCAATAAATGGGGTTTCGGGAGCAATTTCGAAGAGCATAATGAAACTTATAATGGGCTGATAGCCCTGTTTTACGGTATGCCGGGTACGGGAAAAACGTTTGCGGCAGGGGCTATAGCCAATGAACTTGGCAAAGAATTAGTTGCCTTAGAATGCTCTCAATTGCGCAATATGTTTTACGGGCAAACTGATAAACTCATTAGAAAAGCATTTGAGAAGATTCGAGAGATATCATATAAAATGAAAAATAGTCCGGTGTTTCTGCTCAATGAAGCCGATCAATTGATTCATCAAAGAACGGAAAGCATAACGGAATGCGGCAGAGTTGAAAACAGTATCCAAAATATTATACTCGAAGAGTTGGAAAACTTTCCGGCAATACTTATCCTTACTACCAACTTAGAAAAGCTGATTGATGAAGCGTATTTCCGCAGGATTCATATCAAAATGAAGTTTTCTCTTCCTGATGGTGAAAGCAGAGGTAAGTTGTGGCAGCTGCACCTGCATAAAGAGATACCCGGCGCAGAAGAGATTAATACGGAACTGCTTGCGAAAAGTTATAAGTTTACCGGCGGTCAGATAGCTTTGGTAGTGCATAATGCTTGTGCGGAGGCAATAACCAGAAACGGAAAAGAAAAAAGACTGAAATGGGAAGATATGATAAAATATGCAGAGATGGAACAACCGTGGCAGACAGGAGATTTAAGGGGTGAAGTTGGTTTTAAATCGGAGTTTTTTCACTGATTAACACAAATTATAGGAATGAAGGAATGACGTATAGATACTTGCGACAAACTTGCGACATGGATGGGAGGTGAGAGCCGGTGAAGTAGGGGGAGATCCTTCAGCGGTTAGAAATTGAGAATGAAGAATGAGGTTGAAATAGGATATATATCAAAATTGTCTACGGTTTGGGTTTATGATTTACCGGCTCAAAGACCAAATACTCCTTAATTGTAAAAAAAGCTTTACAAAAGAAAACCGTGAATAATTTATAACCAAAACCGAAATGGAGGTTCCTGATGCAAAGAACAAATGCTTATACAGTACTGCTTTTATTGGCAATTGTAATCCTGTCGGTAACTACAAGCTGCCAAACAACGGAAGTTAAAGATCATATTTTAGTGGTAACAACAATTTACCCTTACGAATTGATTGTAGGCCAATTAGCAACAGACAACATTGAAGTCGTCAGCATTATACCGGCTAACTCATCACCTCACACCTATTCCCCAAAACCGGAAGACATTAAACTGCTTGAAGATGCCGACCTGATTATCACTAACGGCGCTGATCTGGAAGCATATTTAGAAAAGAGTATGCTGCTGTACGCAGATAAACGCATTGATGCCTATACACTGGTTGACAATGTTTTTTATCTCGAAGAAATGGAACAAGAGCAGGGTCATCACCACCATGAACTTCATCAAGAACACGAAAATGGTCATCATCACCATCATATCAATCCTCACTTCTGGTTAGACCCTCTTTTCGTCAGCAGAATCGGTGCTGAAATATGCGAAGCATTGATTATGATAGACCCTGAAAATGACGAAAAATATCGAGAAAATTTCAATAAGTTTAACGATGATATGCAAGAACTTAATATGAAGATTTCTTCCGAAAGAAGAAGCCTCAAAGATGTCAGTATTCTCAATTTCCACGATGCATTTTACTATTTTAACAACAGGTACGGTATTCATTCTGCAGGTACTATCGTCAGCTCGCCCGGCAAAGAAAAACCCTTGCACAACAGTATATAAGTTAGTCGAATATCTTAAGAAATTTACTCCCGGACAGTAAAAACAATGAACCTCAGTTACTTGTTGTCCCAACACCACCCTCAGAGCTCCTGACCTCAACGATAATGAGATGTCACCTAATTTATTTTTCGGCTACAACTTCTCGTTTATTGGACAGGCACGGTGTCCTGTCCCTACAGGAGTCGTAACCTCGCTTGTATTCGACTCCTTAAGAGCCTGCCCCTGCGAAAGCAGGGGAACGAAGAGACGAAGTTGAAGCAAGCGAAGTCTCTATTTTAGTTAATACGGTGTCATCTAATTATCCAGAACTGCTTTCGTCAGTATATCCTTATTTATTTGCAGTAGTTAAAGATAGAAAACGAAATATTGTCTGTGGTCAGGAGTTCTGACCCTACCATTTCTTACTTCTTCCGCTCTTTCTCGGTGCTTCTTGGATACAAGAGCAGGGATGCTCTGGTTATGGAATGGGACAGGACACTGTCCTGTCCGTACGAATGTTGGGGTCGAACAATCGAATCAGAGCAGGCCTGACCACAAAACTGTGCAGTTTGTGAAACATGACTTAATTTGTCTCTGATTTTGTGGTCAGGTGAGCACATTCAAGAAAAGAAGCAGAGCAGGGATGCTCTTGTAAAGTCGGGACAGGACAATGTCCTATCCGTACGAATGTTGGGGTCGAACCAATAAAATCAGAGCAAGGATGCTCTGTTTACGTAATAGGGCAGCACAGTTTCATGAAATTCATTTGTGCTGCACTTTAGTCAGCCTTCAGCCAAGGCTCGCAGCATGTTGAAAGCGGTTGGTTGCGTGTCGGAATCGACATACTTTCTTATCGTCGCTACGCACTCTTCGACGGTCATTTCCGATGTGTCAATCTCAACATCATATATCTCGTGGGCGTGCACGCGTTCATACTGATAGCGAGCCATGCCAACCTGACGATCGCCTCGCTCCTTCTCCCGGGATTCGAGCACGTCCAGAGGACAACGTACGCCGACAAACACCACCTGCAGACCCTCGAACGCCTTTACGCACGGGGCAACCCATGACGGCTCTTGTAAAACATGGTCGATGATCACGTTGTTGCCTGCGCGAGCAATCGCAGCGTTAGAGGCATCGAAACCAGCCAAGAGAGTCCGAATCGCTCCTGAAAGGTATCTGCTGTCTGCAAGATAGGATTCCGGAAGTTGATGGAGGAAATCATCGACGGAGACGTGCAGGAACGGTTCGCCGAGGAATTGCTGGAGGGCCTTGGCTATTGTGCTCTTGCCTGAACTCGACGTCCCGTTGAGGAATATCACCTTTCCGATCATTTTGGGCATATGTCCTTCTCCTTACTGTGAGCATAAGATTAGGTGTACTAATGATAATAGCAAATGTTGCTCTTCAAGACTACCCAATCTATGTTGCTTGTTATCTGTTTATTTCCTTAAGAGCCAAGTCAATGCCTCGGCAATCTCGACGATCTTGCAGCAATCAACAATGTCAAGGTTATCTTTAGGAGTATGGGTAATATCCTGGCTATCGATATGCTCTATAAACCATTGTGACGATACGGCTATGGCTGGACATCCATGTTGGATGAAAATGCTATGGTCTCCTTGATTCCACTGAATCCCCTCTGTGATTCCATCAAATCTCGCCAACATGTCATTGGCCAGTGCTCTCATAGCCTCGGGGAGATTAAAAAACGAAAATGCCGATTTGCCTTCTTTGTACCCTGCACCATCAATGTTGATATTCAAGACAATATCCTTGAAATGTCCCTGATTCTTCCTAATGTAATCCATTTGTCCGGGTACGCCATAATAATCTTCACCATTGAACGCCACGATCTCAAGCAACCTGTCCCCGCTATAATCTTTGAGAAGTCCTGCCAGAAGTAACAAGGTAATAATCCCTGTGGCATTGTCAATTGCTCCCGGAGTGCCTTTCTTTGCGTCAATATGTGCCGAAATGACGATACGCTCATCCATGTTTCCCCCTTTTCGGGCAACAACATTATAGGCTCTTGCGGGAATCCGGGTTGATCTCGATTGTAGCATAGCGGGATTTCCGATGCAGGACAAGAGTTTCCGCCCCTCCTCCTCGGTCATATACACAGAAGGAATATCAAAATCGCCGTCCTCAATAAGAGGGAAGGGATAGACGCCTCCAGCCAGAGCAGCATTTCTGCTGGTTGCGGAGATAATCGCCGCCGGTTGCATTTGCTCAAGTAGAGCGATAACTTTTTGATGCTCTTCCGGGTTATAGAACACAAAGTCTTTTGGCATGAGCTGTTCTTTAGCAATATCACCGTATAGAAGAAGAATTTTGCCGCTTATGTCCTGACGTTCGAGTTTTTCAAGAGATGAGACACCTATTAACGGGGCTTGAACAGAACATCCGAGAGAGTAGGGACTAACCAACACGTTAAAGCTTTGATCCGCGACCTGTAGCGTTGCCCCACCGTCTTCCCAATCAATCACATCCAATTCAGACACCTTGGTCTTCCAGCCCAATGCGGATAATTCCTTATTTAAAAAACTCGTTGCCTGTCTGTTACCCTTACTGCCCACGCTTCGTTCTGGAATTTCTTCGCACAGCGTTTTCAAATAAGATATGCATTTCTGATAAAGTTTGTCATTCTCCATCCTGTTCTCTCCTATTACAAATAACATAAAATTAGGTGTACTAATGAAAATAGCAAATGTTGCTCTTCAGGGCTACCCAATCTATGTTGCTTGTTATCTGTTTAATATGTTTAAAATTCAATTTCAGCCACCGAGAAAACCGAAAAAGCACCGAATAATGGTATTCACAGCTGACTCTCATTTCTTCCGTTAATATTAT
>PWNZ01000026.1 GCA_003564135.1 Candidatus Cloacimonadota bacterium | reverse complement strand
GTGGTTGCGTGGTAACGTGATATCGTGGCAGCATGAAAAGATAGAGCTTAGCTCAAGAGGGAGAATTAAGCTTTTTGATACTTGGAACATCAATGAAAGAGTTCATCTGTTCTATAGCCTGATTATTTAGTATTTCTAAGCGTTCCTGTGCCTTCAATCCCTGCTTAATGAACAGTGCATTCAAGCTTTCTAAGTTGGCGAGCACTACCAGTTGTTCTAAGGTAGCATAGTCTCTCAAATTCCCCTCTTTTTCAGGATTCCGCTTTCGCCATTCAATTGCTGTCGCTCCGAACAATGCTTTATTCAAAATATCTGCTTCACTTGCATATATCATTTGTTTTTCTTGCTTGTTCAGTTTGGGAGGAATTAAGTTTTCTTTTATAGCATCAGTATGGATACGATAGTTGATCTTGGCAAGTGTTCGACTAACGTGCCATTCAACTCTGAACCTGCTTTGCTCTTCATCTTTAAGGCGTTGATACTCTTTTATGAGATAGATTTTGAAGGTTGGGCTGATCCACATTCCGAATTCAAATGCAATATCTTTGTGGGCAAAGGTTCCACCATATCTCCCGGCTTTAGCCTGTAACCCAATAGCATTTGTTTTTTCCACCCATTCCTTAACGCTTATCTTGAAATAGTTCAATCCTGCTTGGCTTTTAATTGTGGCGAATTCGCCACAATTAAAAGAGGGGTTATTGATGCTCTCCCATATACCGAGAAACTCAATGGTGTTACGGTTTCTTAGCCAATCGGAGATGAAGAACTCTCCATCTTTTGCTTTTAGCATATCAGTTAATGAGATGTATTCATGCTTATCGGTTTTAAGAATTGTAATCTCCCTATCCAATACTGTTATCTTGATATGATTGTCTTTTTTTGGCATAGTAACTACCTTATATGATTTATTGATTTTATCGTTTTATCTCAATGAATAGTGTCAATAGTTTCGATGATGGTGTGAATCATTCTTCATTTTTTATACCCAACGAGCAGATGATCTGAGGAAGGCGGGAAACAGTCCTTTCTTTGCCGGTGATGCTGAGACTGTCTTCATCCCGTAAAGAAACTACGAGTTCGGCAAGCTGATAGTCATCAATACCTGCCTTAAGCTGTCTGTTTAAAGTGTCTTTGGCAACTTCTTTGAGGGGATATTTATATATATCGTCCACCGCTCTTTTGAGGTCTTCGTTAACAAAAAAAGTACCTTCTTTTTCTTCGATGAAGCGGCTGAGACGCATATAGGATTTGTATTTTATGCCGGTTTTTCTTCCTAATGTTCCTCCTGCTTTAATCTCATCGGCAGTTACCTTTGCTACAGCCTCTTGAACTAAGCTGTGATGTGTAGCAATCTTTTCTAATGCTCTGACATTTTTATTGCATTCTGCGGCTCTGAGAATTGTTAACTGTGATTGGGAGATTATTTCTCCTTGCGTGTCAAGCCAGGTAAGGATATCATTATCTGCTACGGTTTTGGTATAGACAATAACCCCCTGTTTATCGGGATCGAAGCTATTTTGTTTGGTAGCATAGACGACATTAGGCATATCGGGGATAATTTTAGCTAAATTATGATCATCATCAAGGGCGTTTTTCCAGATTTGATAGGCATAGGAAGCCAAATCAACTTCTTCGTCTCCCTCATCATCAAAGATACCCGCTTTTTCATTATAAAGGTCGTGGATATTAACAGGGTCTCCATCAAAGAAGGTTTCGTCAGAACCAACAACTTCGGCATTTTCACTAATGCGGTATTTCAATCTCTTTCTCAGGTTAATAATCTTTTCCACTCCATCTTCGGGCAAGAAAGAGTAGCAGAGTATCTTTTCAGCCTGCTGACCGATACGATCAACTCGACCGGCACGCTGAATAAGGCGGATAATTGCCCAGGGAAGGTCATAATTGATGATGATATGGCAATCCTGTAAATTCTGTCCTTCACTGAGCACATCGGTTGATATGAGAACTCTGATTTCAGCTTCAGTATCTTTTAAGGCAGGCTTTCCGTTACTGATGGGACTGAAGCGGTGTGCATGATGTGTAGGATTCTCACTGCTCCCGGTAACACATTCCAGATGTTCAATTCCCTTAAGTTTAAGTTGCTCATAAAGATATTGAGCGGTATCTGCAAATTGGGTAAAGATAAGGAGCTTACTGTCTTGGTGGGTATGGCTTATCAATTTATGGAGAGCATTAAGCTGACGATCTTCCTCCGGTATCCATTTTTTTGCCTGTTTGAGAATACCGATAACTTTTTCAGCATCATTAAGGAGTGAAAGTTTAAGTTTGCCGATGAACAAACGGCTATTAATCCATTCAAAATGATGGGAGAACTTTTGGCTGTATTTATTATAAACAATCTCTGCTTGAGAGAGATAATCATCTTTTTCCATGAGGAAATATTTGGCATTATCAACGGTATCGGCATCAAGGTCTTTATCTTCGATGTACTCATCGAGATTATAGACAACATTTTTGCCTATGGGAAGAGGTAAGTTGTTTTTTATCGCATAGACAAAGATATAATTACGCATTATATGACGAGATAAAGAGAGCAAGAAAGCATAGCCACTGCTTTCGAGACGTTTGAAAAGATTGGTGCGACAAAAACCTTTAAGACGTTTACCGGCACGGGAGAGATTGTCAATGATTGTCTGCTCATTTGCTGAGGGTTTTATGGGTGAATTATCATCAAGAAAGTTTGCCATCCCGTATCGTGCTAAATCAAGGTCATTGATAATATTTACTACATCTTGGGAATACAGTTTGGCATATTGGTCATTTATGTCATCCGGATTGAAAGGGTATTCTACTTTTTGAGGTTGACGGTCAGGGAAATATGAGCAAGTACCATCCTGAAAAGTGAGAAATTTCCTGTCGTTTTCACAGTCTGTTTCGGCATAGTATTTCTTGATGAAACTGCGGGTTCTCCTAACTAAATACAGCCGCATTAGCTCCCGCCAATCATCTGAAAAAGTACTCTTAGCAAATGCTTTAATGCTGCGAACATAGGTGTCGGTATGCTTCTTGTCAAACTCAATTTTGCCCCCTAAGCTTTCCAGATACCTTTCCGGAGATACACCTAAATCAAGGTCATCGGGAATGAAAAGCCGCAGTTGATTGGAAAGGTCTTCAAAAGACTTATTGTATGGGGTAGCTGTCAGCAGAATAACTTTACTTTCGTTCTCCTGGATATATGACTTAATAGCCTTGTAACGTTTTCCCTCATCGTTTCTGAGATTGTGGCTTTCATCAATTATGATAATGCGGTAACGTCTGAGCTTCGGCAGTTGTTTAATAACTCTGCTTTGGGACATTACCTCGGCACGAAGTTGATACTTGTGACCATAATCTTTCCACATCTCCACAATATTTTTGGGGCAGAGAATGAGGGCTTCGAGATAAAAATCGTCTTCAAATATCTTGGCAAGAGCAGTGGCAATAATGGTCTTACCGAGACCAACTACATCACCGACCATGACACCATTTCTCTTATGTAGATGATGAGCGGCAACCAAAACAGCCTTCTGTTGAAAATCGAACAGTTCTTTGCGAAATATCTTAGGCAATTTAAACTCGTTTATGCCGGTTCTTGCTTCCCGGGAAAGATGATAGGCAATCTTGAGGTATATGTGGTATGGTGAGAGCAGCTTGTCAGTTGCCCAACTTTCATCAATGGCTTCGATCAGTTCTGCTGTTATGTCTATGCATTTGGTGTCATTCCAGCGGTCATTAAACCATTTTGCCAGCTTTTGAGCGGCATCTTGTTCCATTACATCAACATTAAGCTCCCCTTGCTTTGATAAACCTGCTAAAGTGAGATTGCTGCTGCCGAGAAACCCTACCAGAGGTACTCTGACATCCTCACTATAGGTCAGATAAAGCTTAGCATGCAGAGGATGACGGAGATGCAGTTTGACCACTACTTTTTTTTCCTTGAGCTGTTTAGAAAGCTTCCTTAGATACACCTCGTCCCTTTCGGTTGGAGTTCCGAGAGTAAGCTGTTCTTTGAATTCGTAAGCTAACTGCTTTCTGATTCTTTCCATCTCTTTATGGTCTATCAGATACCCGTCATCATTGATAAATGAGTCACGAAGTATGTCAGCAGGTAGCTTTTGCATTCCCACAAGAAGGCGGCAATATCGATATTCGTCTTTTTGTGTTCCTGTGCTTTTATGTCTTTCAGGCACATCCATTCCTGACAGTTGGTCAATTCTATCTGCGACCTGATGCCAACCTCTTAAATTAAAATAACCGACACAGAAATCACAGCGTTTTGACAGTTCAAGGGTTTTTATAAGCCCTTCAGATAAGTGTTGTTCGATATTATCATAAATCTTTGGCATTAAAACCTCATGTTATTGTTTGATTGTAAGTGATTAACTCAATCATGATTATCAGGGTTAAAAAGGAAAAGTGTATGGTAAAATGTCAAGCTTAAAGATTTATTTGGAGGTTGGATAGGTAATCGTTAGATGAATTATGAAAAGATGGGGATCACGAACGAACGCGAAAAAAGGGTTTAGAGTTGAGAAAAGAGTGCTTGGTGCTTAGTCCTTAGTGCTTAGTCAAAAAAAGAAGAGTCTCCCGCAGATAGCGCTGATTTCGGAGATGAAAAAAAGAGTGTATCCACTAATTCCACTAATTTCACGAATTAAAAACAGGAACCACAGATTACACAGATTAACACAGAGAAAAAAGATTAGAGTTTAG
>PWNZ01000060.1 GCA_003564135.1 Candidatus Cloacimonadota bacterium | reverse complement strand
GGAGGTCTTTGGCGTGTAGCGAATATATTGACCCCAGTATCATTAACCCGAGCATAATTATTAAATAAGTTCCCATATAACTTCTACTCCTTTTCCTGCCTGACCACTGAATCTTTAATCTTTCTTTTGCGACACAAACAGAGCCAGTTCAGTGGTCCGTTGTTAAGTCTAAGCATGTCCATAAGACCAGACCTGGAAGGTCTGAACACATTCCTGATTCTGTAGCATCTATTTTTCATTATAACACCAGAACTATCATTAGGATTGCCAGACCGACCAGCATCCACATCAGATAAGTGGAAAGGATACCGGTATGACACCATCTGAGAACGGCACTGAATCCTAATACAATTCCCTTACCGATATGATATATATCAAACCATTTTTTCTTAGCCTTGTCGTAGAAAAAGGCAAAGAATTTATACGTTGAGATTGTCTTGTAAAACTCTAAGGAAGAGTAGCTTAATTCATCCTGAATCTTCTCGCCTCCGATGAAGCTGTCCGACGCTCGTTTAGTTTTCAGAGTTCCGACCCAATAGATAATGAAGCCAACTATGATTGAAACCAGAATCAGAATTGATACAGCCTGTGCCGGCCAGTCACCAACTAACGGTTCAGTTGCCGATATACCGGTAAAGGCGAACAGAGCCGGAATAATCCATTTAGCTGCAAAGATACCGAATACTATACAGAGAAACGCCAATATTAATTGGGGAAGCCACATGAAGATATTGACTTCTTTTACTTTTTGTGTATCATCCCTTCTGCCTAAATATATTCCTGAAATTAACTTGACAAAACTTGCCAGAGTAAGTGAGGAACCAACTAAAGCCAATATTAACCAGACCATCCAGAGACTGTTAGCAATACCCGTTCCTTGTCCGAATTCAATTATGCCGGTGTAAATCATCCACTTAGAGTAAAATCCGTTAAGCGGAGGAATGCCTGAAATCGAAAGGGCAAATACCAAGGCAGCTATAAAAGTGAGCGGCATAAATTTGCTCAGACCACCTAAATCACCGAGCTCTTCTTTACCGGTTCTTTTTTCGACACTTCCCGAAGTGAGAAATAATCCCCCTTTATATATGGCATTATTAACCATGTGGAACAACCCTGCTGCAATACCTAAAGGACTCCCTAAAGCTAATCCGGTGACCATATAACCAACCTGAGATACAGCATGATAACCAAGAAGCTTCTTATAGTTATGCTGTACTAGAGCCATCAATACAGCAGCTATTATCGTCACTACGCCGATAATAAGCAGTAGTAATGTCGCCCAAGAAGTCAGGGTAAAGATATCGATGCATATTCTTGCTAAGAAATAGATACCTAACAGTTTATCGAGTGAAGCGGGTAAAAATGCTGATGAGGAAGCAGGCGCATTTTGAGCATAGTCAGGTATCCAGGTATGAAGAGGGAATACACCTGCTTTGGTGAAGCTTGCAATCAGCAAAGCCAAAAAAGCGACATTAGCAATAACGTTATCGGTTGCTAAAGTTATAGCAGACATATTAAAGGAACCTGTAGTAACAAACAGCATACCTATTCCCATTATCAGAATAGAGTCAGATGCTCCTATCATAATCAAGGTCTTCTTGGCTGCGGAGGAGCTTTCATCGTTATAGCCCTTTATTAGTTTATAGAGTGTTAGTCCGAGCAAACCCCATAAAGTAAGGAAAAACAGAAAGTTGTCTGCCAAAGCCACACCAAAGCTAGCTCCTAAAGTTATTAAGAAGTATGCATAATAATTTATCAGACCCTTTTCACGTGTAACATAAGCTAAAGAATAGATTGCATAAAGAAATCCAAATACCCCGATAAACAGAACAATCAACCTGCTTAATCCGTCCACATTAAGGGTCAGGTATTTGTCTAATGCCGGGAAAATCAGACAATGCATCCCCTGTAATGACGAAGTGTCACCATTGGTAGCAGCAAACAACAGGATTGAAAAATAGAGGGTGACAGCTGTGACTACTAAAGTAACCAGCCCCTTAATAATCTTAATAGGTTCCGGCAGCAATAATAGAATCAGACCGATGAACATCGGCATCATTATCAATATTCTAAAATCAATCATCTTCGACTCCTCATGCAGACAAGGGCAGGTATGCCCCTGCGACATTTAGTCAAACTCAAGATGTGTTCAGACCTTCCATGTCTGGTCAGTTGAGCTTGATAAGTTTAATTTATCTCGAATATCCTGGGTTTTCTTCTGTGACAGTTTTATCAGTTCAGCAGCGTTCAAGATGCGTTTTCTCGTATTATAGTCATACACTTGAGTCATACGTTCGGTACAGCAATAGCAAGGATCGACAGCAGCGGTAGCTATAGCGGCGTCGGAAATTGTGCCGCCTATACAAGACTTTCGGAATGTCGGAATATTAGTGTAGCTTGGTGCCCGTATCTTATGACGAACCGGGCTGTTACTGCCGTCCGACTTGACAAAATGAAAGACCTCGCCGCGAGGTGCTTCTGCGTGCCCAATTCCTATACCCGGCGGTATATCTTTAACTTTTACTTTAATATCACCTTCTTTTTCTTTTTTCAGCAGTTCAAGACATTGCTGAATCATAGAAATCGATTCTAATAATTCTAATAAGCGAACTTCCGCTTTTGCGAAGATATCGCCCTCTTTAGCGGTAATAACTTTCCAATTCAGCATCTCATAAGCGGCATAGGGGTCATCACGTCTAATATCGATATCTACACCGGAAGCACGTGCTGTAGGCCCTACAGCTCCAAAATCGTGGATATCTTTAGGAGTCAGTACGCCGACTCCTTTCAGCCGTGCGTGAAATACCGGATCATCCATAACAGCCCCAATCAGCATGTTGGTTTTCTTTTTAACATCATCTAATACTTGCAAGAGTTTGGCTGCTTTATCTGCATCAACATCACGGCGAACGCCGCCAATAGTGAACATAGCGTAGTTATTTCTGTTTCCGGTGATTATTTCAAACATATCCAGCACAGGTTCGCGATATTTCCAAGCCCACATAAATACTGTGTTATATCCTAAGAAGTGTCCTGCTAATCCCACCCATAAAAGGTGACTGTGAACACGTTCTAACTCACCGACAATCGAACGAACAAGTTTTGCACGGACAGGTATATCAACTCCCGGTATGCTTTCCACCGCATTAGCATAAGCAAATGGATGAGAGGTTGAACATATCCCGCAAATCCTTTCTACCACATAAAAGACCTGCTCGAATGTCTTGGATTCGCATATTTTTTCTATACCTCGATGGTTATAGCCTGTTTCCCATTCCATATCGACAACAGTCTCACCATCGCAATAGAGTTTAAAAAATTCAGGTTCTTCCAGCAACGGATGATATGGCCCAATAGGAACAATCGTTTTCTTACCCATTATCTATCCTCCTGTCTAATCTTTCTTCGGTAGGGATATTCATTTTCAGGCCAATCTTCAGCAAAAAGGAAACGATTAGGTTTGGGATGATCAATGAATTTTACCCCTAAAATATCCATAATCTCTCTTTCTATCCATTCAATGCCGTAAACAATAGAAGTCATCGATTCAATTTCGGGATTATCGTGAGACAGCATCAGATTAAGGCTCATCACCCATCCTGTCCGGTCGTCAGAGAAATGATATATCAGCTCAAACCCATCTTTCGAATCCATAGCTGAGACAATAATGTAGCGATATTGAAGTCCGGTGAACCAATAGTCTGTGATGTCCTTCAATAATGATTTAGGGATATATACCATTAACCGCTTCTTATTCACAACTTCGGCTTTGATAATATCCGGGAATTTTTCTTTAAATTCCTCAATATACTTTTCTATGTTCATCTTTTACCTCGCTTTTCACGGTTACCGGTTCGTGGTTCTTGGTTGCTTGGTTCTTGAGATCGGGAAACAACAGAACGCCGAAACATTATTTCTTACCCATAGCTTTTAACAGCGTAACAACACCTGAGAGCATTGCCTCGGGCTTGGGAGGACATCCGGGTATGTAAGCATTAACCGGAATAACTTTATCCAAAGGCCCTGCAAAATTATAGCTGGAAGCGAATATCCCGCCGGTGCAAGGGCAAGCACCGATAGCAATAACTACAATAGGTTTAGGCGCCTGCTCATAAATTTCCAAGACACGAGGTTTTGTTTTATTTGTCACTATACCTGTTACCAGTAGAACATCTGCGTGCCTCACGCTTCCAATCAGTTTCATACCGAATCGCTCTATGTCATAACGCGGTGTCAGCAAATCGAGGATTTCAATATCGCAATTATTGCATGAACCGGCACTTAGGTGAAACACCCATAATGATTTTTTGAAACAGAAATCTTTAAAACCCACATCAAACTCCTATTATTGCTAATATAACACTGATTACGGCAAATAAGTTCATCCATACCCAAAAGAATCTCATTGCCTGTTCGATACGCACCCGTGGATTTGTATTACGGATCAAGGTTATCAATAAAATAACTACAAACAGTTTCAAGATTGACCACAATATTTGCAGCCCGGACAGATGCAAGCCGGCGAAGAAAAGACCGGCTATGAAAGCGGGCAGTATCAACATCATTATATATTTCGTCAGCTTGAAGAATGCTAAGATAGAACCGGAAAACTCGATAATTATCCCATCGCATATCTCTCCTTCGCCTTCCGCCATATCAAAGGGTACGAGACCGAGTTTTGCCTGGATACACATCAGCATAGTGATAAAACCGAT
>PWNZ01000235.1 GCA_003564135.1 Candidatus Cloacimonadota bacterium | reverse complement strand
TAAGTTTGGTAAGAAATACCCGACAGATAAGAGTATCAAGAAATACAAGGACAAAATCAGAAAACACACAAGACGAACCAATGCACACGATTTAGAAACTATTATCAACAAGCTCAAACGAACGCAGATAGGCTGGTTTGAATACTTCAAACACTCCAATAAGTGGGTATTTGAGAATTTGGACGGCTGGACAAGAAGACGGTTGCGAAGTATCCTCAAGAAACGTGAAAAACGTAACGGTTCGGAGGGAGGGGCGGCCAGTAATGGAATCGCCCCTACCCCTATCATTAAGTTTAGTAGTCAACGTACCATTAATTTTTCACTCTTTACCGAGGATTTGGTTAACAAAACTTTTATAAAATGGTGTGTTGCCCGGGCAATTTAAAGTGCACCGCAACTCTTCATCAACTCTTCTTAGCCCTTAGCTCTACGCTCTCAACTCTCAACTCTCAACTCTTCTTCACCGTTCACCCTCCGCTCTCCGCCCTTTGCCCTATGCTCCATGCTCTCAACCCTCAACCCTCAACTCTAAACTCTTCTTAGCTCTTTGCTCAATGTCTCAAGGGTGTCTTGCCCAATTTGTTGTTTTAGTTATCTTATCGTCATTAAAACGAAGAACGACTAATGATTTTAATATCATCGATCAGATTGTAAATATTTTCTGACGGATATCGTTCAACTTGATAATGTTCAAAATCAGATCCGGATCCTTTCCTGGCTTTAAAATCAGCGGCGTTATCTACTTTTCTGAAGCCTTTGTATTCAAAAGTGTACAGAAATCCTAATTTGAAATCATGATCATATATTACATATTCCTCTGACCAGCTATTTACGATTTTTATATCCCAGAGTCCGGGTGTAAGATTCCACGCTGCTAAGTGTCCGGGCTTTATGTCTTCATCGAGAGCATTGTTACCCCAGCGATACGATTGAGAAGTTGTTAAATATACCTCAGTAATGCGAGAAAAGACTGCGTTGTTTTCTATTAATTGCATAGAGGCATTTTCTTCGATAGTCTTGTTGAATATGTCATCATCCACAATCAAATGTATAAAGTCTTCTCCTATTAGAAAAGGTTGACTATGGACTGTACCTCTCACATACCTAGATTCATTATGCGGCAGATACCATGAGAGAACTTCTGTTTCACCTTCTTCAACATAATACTTATGATTCTCTACGGTTATCTCTGACATAAATCTTGTAGAGTTATGAATCCTAAATTCAGGGGATTTAATATAATCACTGAGATACTCTTTTTCTGACGATCCGGCCTTTACTTTCAAGTCAAAAGAAGTAAAATATTCATGGTTTAAATAGATCTCTGCGTTAACATTTCTTTCTTCTACCCCAAAAATGGAGCTTGATAGTTCCCATGAAAACTCCCTTGAGCCGTTTGCCGGAACAAAAACATAATCATTATCAATACGAATGTTTGTTTTTTTTACTATACCTGACCTCCTTCTGAAACCATCCTCATTTAAGATGATATTATCTGTTCATCAATCTTGCTAACAAAGTATTAACTCCGGTAAAATTTCAGTAGTTTCTAAACTTTGGTCAGGTGAATTCTCTTTTCATCGCCGTCATAATATTTACAGACTGCTCATATGTCAACCGTTATCTTCTTTTCACTTGAAGTTTTTTTTTAAAAGCAAAGCCTTATAAGTAGTTCTATCTGTAGGATGTTGCAAGATATCTTTAATTGCATCACCCCCTACTCACTACTCACTACTCTACTAACTAAAAGCGCTCCATCTAATCGACATTCCCACCAACCACCAACCACCAACCACCAACCACCAACCAACAACCAAGAACCAAGAACCACTCAACTAACCCACACACCCAAAGTCACCTGCCGGGCGGTCGTTTTCTGTAATCAGACCATCCCCCTGTAGTGAGGGGAGGACTCTTGCTTATTTCAGATTGTCCGGACGATGTCTGGATTTTTGGCTATTCTGGGATAGCGGTATCTGAAATGGAATTTGTGCAACGGTGCGTCGCACAATTGAAACATCGGGCCAAGATCGAATTATGGCTTACATATCTTGCAGGGAACATAACCTTTATCTTCCGCCTCCGCTTTAGAATCGAATACTATCAGGTTAATTTCCTTTATTCTTAAAGCACCCTGACAATAAGGGTGATTATAGATGCTTGAATTAACCGAGCCGACTAATTCACCTTTCAGCTCTTCGGGAACACTACCGACACCTCGTCTGAAATCCCAGGGCGGTATCGGGTTCGGGTCAGACCAGAGGCCGATTCCCGCTTTTCTTGCTTCATTTTCGAGTTCGGCATAGCGTTCTTCATCGTTATACTGTTTATAGTGCCAGACGCAGCCTGCCCTGGAGAATCTTCTTTTTTTATTCCTTCAGGGTATCCTGTCCTTACATTAGTGCTTCGCTGTTTAGAATTTGGACAGGCTTTTACAGTTTACTGGAACAGATTGTTTCCTTGTAGATATCAGGTGAAAAAGAAAATATTAGCTACCGTAGTTAATAAAGGGTAACCATTGGCTTGCTGCGTAGTCGGCCTCATCAGCCTCCGTAACAGATCAATGGTTTTTTTGAGTTTAGAGCTTTTCTTGACACGTGGTAGGAGGTTCGTGTTTCGTAGTTTGGTGATGGCGTGGTTGCGTGGGGGTAAATACGTGGTGTCGGGTGAGATAGTAAACCGCTAGATAGAGATCTTTTTTTTAGCGAAAAAGCGAAGACTTTGTTATTAAAGCTGCTGACATGTGATCACAATCTGTTACTACTTGATTAACCGACCAATCATTTCGATAATCAATCGCGGGAAATGTTGGGGAAAGCACTTGTCGACTTTGCCGGCACAGTTTTTTTTGTTTCTCATGACAGGGCATTTATTTCCAACTTGGCTACTCGTGAGTATAAACTATGATGGCCGACATGTTTGAGCGATAATTTAGTATCTTATCAATATTTTCGTGTTATTGTCGGCAGAAAATGAAATCAGGACATCCCTTGCACAGGTAGTAGACAAAACAGATTCCCGTTTGGGGAGGGAATGAGCAGAGAGGATTTAAAGATAAGGGAAAGTAAGGGCTTGACAGTAGTTCCCAATTCCTGAACCTTGCCGGGGAAGATGTCTGTCTATATTCGTTTCTGCCTTATTCGGATTAGGACTGATTTGTTTGAGCTTTAAAAACCGGTTGGCAAAGGCTTTTTGCTTTTTTTGATTGACTTAAAAGACAGTTTATATAATTAGTCGACGAGGCGATTTGATCATTGCTGAATAACCTAATATCGGAGGAATTAGATGAGAGCAATTAAAACATTGATCATCTGGACAGATGAGTCGAGAAAGGATAAAATTGCTAATGATATTGGCCTTCTTTGCAATTGCGAGATAACTGATTTCAGCTATGATGAGCAGATAGAAATTGGAGATGCTGGCATCGATATTGTCTTGATCGATATTGCTAAGTGTGACGACAAGCAAGCCCCAAAAACCATTTTGGGTTCAGTTCAAAAGATAAAAGAAGTTAGCCCTGATTCGGTTTTTATGATAGCCGGCAAATGCTCAGCGGACATCAAGAAAAAGTTCAAGGACTATGTCGATATATTTTCCGGGGTTACTTCAGTAAAAATCAAGAATGATTTCCGGCAATGCTTAAATAACCTGATAAGCACCAAACAGAAATTGAATTACTACCTGACTGATTTTTTTGCTCCTCACCTAGTTGGAGACCTGTCTAGAAAAGGGTTTGAACTTGTCATGAATGACACCTATGAACGAGAAGCCTATAAAGAAGATTTTTTAGACTTATGGCGTTCATTTATGTTCGTATCACCCTTGCTTGAACCGGAAAACAGGGATATCCTGAAAACAGCTCTTTATGCTTATGAGGAAAGAGAACTGACATTCGAGGAAAAGGAAGCTATTCGGGAGGAATTCTTTTTCCAATTCAATAAGTTGCCCGTGCTCCACAACTTTACAGATCGGAGATTGTACTACATTGAAAGATCGGTAGTTCAAGAAGTTTGGGAGTCTGTTATTCACTATGCCCGTGATGTCGATAACAGTCTTTTATTCGGTTGCCATAAGATTAAAGACAGAGTATACCTCAAGATTATGGTCCATAAGGATTATTCTCTAAAAAAGATTACCAAAAACAGTAAGATACATAAGATAATGTCTAAGTTAGTACCTTATGGCGATATACTGATAAAAAGCGGTGAGCAGCGGATGGTTATTGGGAGTGACCCGATTGGCGGAGACATTGAAGAGCCGGTTAATAAAGAGGAAGAGCAGGAGTATCTTACTTTCCATATCTACGTAAAAGTTATCCTGCCTCATCGACGTCACCGGGGTTTGAAGAGGTTCTAATATCTCCGAAGCGGACTCGGTAATTCTATCTAAAACTAGATTTTATGCGGATAAATGGATTTTGTGTTCTGTTGTTTAAGATAAAGGTTTTCACAATACCGTTATAAGTCTATACTTAACTATGGATACAGATTCACATAGTCGAGAACTTTATTCACATACAGCAACCTAAGTAATTAAAGTAACAGGAATATATATGACAAATGAGTTAGTACTTATCCTCGATTTAGGGTCTCAATACACCCAACTTATTGCCCGCAAATCTCGGAATCTCGGCGTATATTCAGAGATTCTGCCCTATAACGCAGATTTTGAAGAGATCACAAGTAAGAAACCGCGGGCCATAATTCTTTCCGGTAGTCCTTTTAGCATTTATCAGGACGGAGCGCCTATACCCGACAAGAGGATTCTTGATTTAGGTGTACCGGTTTTAGGTGTTTGTTATGGAATGCAGCTTTTAGCGCATTGGTTTGGTGGCAAGGTAGAAAGATCGCTCAAGAAAGAATATGGATATGCCAAAATTGCTTTCAAAAAAGACCATCCTTTGTTTGAGGGATTGTCTGAAGAAGAGACGGTATGGATGAGCCATGGCGATTCTTTAGTGATTATATCGGATAGCTTTGATGCTATTTCATATACAGATAATTCGCCTTTTGCCGCTATTGTTCATAAAGATCAACCAATATACGCTTTGCAGTTTCACCCTGAAGTTTCACATACGACCAATGGACTGAAAATATTGGATAACTTCTTGAAGAAAATTGCCGGTTTCAAAGGAGATTGGACACCGGCTGCTTTTATTGATAGCACAATTGAAGAAGTTCAGAATAAGGTGGGCGATAAGAAAGTTCTGCTTGCACTAAGCGGTGGTGTGGATTCTTCTGTAACTGCTGCTCTTTTGGACAAAGCGATAGGAGAGAACTTGATTGCTGTGTATGTAGATACCGGTCTGATGAGGAAAGAAGAAACTGAAGAGGTAAAGAAACTTTTCCGTGATCACTGGCATCTGAAATTTATAGCACTCGATGCCAAAGACTTGTTTTACAGAAACTTAGAAGGGGTATCCGATCCTGAAAGGAAAAGGAAGATAATCGGTAACACTTTCATTAAAGTGTTTGAAAAAGAAGCAAAAAAACATCAAGACATAGAATATTTAGCTCAGGGGACGCTGTATCCGGATGTAATTGAAAGTGTCTCGTTCAAAGGGCCTTCTGCGACAATTAAGTCACATCATAATGTTGGCGGTCTGCCGGAAAAGATGAATTTGAAAATAGTAGAGCCACTTAGAGAACTTTTTAAGGACGAGGTCCGGGAAGTTGGCAAAGAGCTCGGCTTACCTGATCAGATTATCGGTCGTCATCCTTTTCCAGGTCCCGGCTTAGCGGTGAGAATACTAGGCCCGATCAGCCCTGAAAAGATAGAGATACTCCAAGAGATAGACCATATCTTTATTGATGAGTTGAAAAGGCAAAATCTTTATCACGAAGTATGGCAAGCGTTCTCGGTTCTTTTACCTGTGAGATCTGTCGGCGTTATGGGTGATGAGAGAACGTATGACTATGTTACAGCTTTACGGGCAGTATGCAGTATAGATGGTATGACAGCTGACTGGGCGGAACTACCCAGTTGGTTCTTGAAAAGAGTGTCCAACAGAATAATTAATGAAGTTTCAAGAGTTAACAGAGTGGTTTATGATATAAGCTCTAAACCACCGGCAACTATAGAGTGGGAATAGATATTATTTAAGAAATTATGTATAATAAAAAAACACCTTATCCAAAGTTGCTGATACTATTGATGCTGTTGTTTTTAGCGAGCCTGATGGCTGAACAAGAGGTTGCCTCCAACATAGAAGCGAGAGTTGGAGAGCGGATAATTACAACCGAACAATTGTCTAATGAACTTTCGAGGATCAGTCAAAGAGAGGAAAATGATCGTTTGAGTTATTTGCAAAGGCGTGAATTGGCTTTGCAGACACTAATTCATGAGGAGTTGCTTTATAATTACGCTGTAGAGAGAGGAGTAACTGTTACCGGCTCGGAGCTTGATGACTATTTCAGAGCTGTTTACGGAGATCATGAGAGGGTAACTACCGATGGTGAGTTCGACGATCGGAAGTATCAAGAGTTAAAAAGAAGGCCGGAAATCAGAAGATTGCTAAATGATCTGAGACGCGATCTGATGATTGACAAGGCGGAAGCAATTGTTAGAAACATGTTTCAATATAGTGAGAGTAATTTGATAGATAGGTTTTTCTTGGAGAACACCGAATTAGATCTTTCCTACGTATTGATGGATAAAGAAGATATCTCTATACCCTTTTTAGTCGACCCGATGGAAGCTTATGACTATTTTGAAGCAAACTCTTACCAATATGATTCCGTCAGAGAGCTAAACATAAGTTTTTTCGTTGTACCTTTCGAACTGATGCGCGAAAAAGCAGCCTCTATGGAGATAACCAGCGAACATGTCGAGCAATATATTGATACCGCTGGTGTCGATTTGATAAATGAGCTATTGTTAGAGTTAAATGCTTCGCTACCACTTGATTCGATCGACGTATATATAGATAAAGATAGGGAATTGCGAACTTTCCTGCATAACCAAGACTCCTTAAAAGTTTTTAATGAAATTTCCAAGAGAATTACTGCTGAAAGAGTTAATGAATTGGCTTATCTTGAAGCGCAAAACAGTGTTTCGAGGATCCAAAGTAGGCTAAGTGTTGATTATGAAATGATAACCCTATCTATCGCTGATTCTCCCCATGATAGGTTAAACCCTCCATTGTTTAGAAAATCTACATTGCTGCCAATGATTGCAAGACTTGAGGTCGGAGAATACTCCCAACCATTGAAGATAGACTATGGGTATATGGTAGCAGTTATAAATGAAGATCTTAATAATAACTTCAAGCTGCCACCTAATCTAGCGCGACAGGTTTGGCAGGATTTCGTCAGATTTGAAAGAATTAGTAGGCAAGAGACTGAATTACGAGAGCTATATGCCTTAGGCTTAGATGACTATACTGTCCCGGCAATTTATGTTACAAGAGTTGTTGTTGATAAGAAAGAAATATTTGATAAAGAGATTGGCAATGATGAACTCTATCGCTTTTACCGGCAGAATTATTCTTTAATAGGCCAGGACGAAGAAGCTATCTCATTTGAAGATCTTAGGCCTGAGATAAAAGAACAATACTTTGAGATAAAAATCGATGAAGTTAATGATTGGGTTGAGCAGCATATATACGAGATTGGCCGCGAACTGCTCCAGGTAGATTCAAACCGGTATTTGCCAGGAGTTGAAGCCTCAAATCAGTTGGTATATTTAGAGTCCTTACCCAATACCGATCACATAAATGATCTCATTAAAGAAGATATGGAAGCCATGCCACAAACCGGTGTGCAAAGTTTAGATAATGAAGATTATTTAGTTTATTATATTGTGAATTCTTGGTTTACTGAATACCTTGCAGGGTACAGCGAGCTAAAGGGTTACCTCTACAGGCGATGGACGGAAGAGATTGATGTTAGTGAGGCAGATTATAAGGAATATTACGAGGCACATCAACGGCACTTTGTATCGGCAGATAGTTTGCGCTTGGCTGGTCTTTTCTTTCCCTGGCAAGATTTCGTTGAACCCGTCACGGAAGCAGAGCTTAGGAACTATTACGGGGAAAGGCAAGATCACCTTTTCACTGAACACCAGGCAGTAATTGAATACGTCAGGGTTTATGACCCGGAGTTAGCAAAACGTGGGTTGATAAATGAGCTAAAAACATGGATAGAAGATGGTATTGATTTACCACTTTTACAGAGTACTATTGGATCTAAGTCAATTGTTCTCGATTCGGCTCAAGACTACAGTAAAAGATATTTAATGGATAACGGTCTTTCTAAAGGACAATTGGTAGTTGCCAATTCTCTCTTGCCCGGTAAGTTAGCTGATGAACTTGAGAAGTTATCTCGATCGGAAACAAGTGGTACTTTTTATTATAATGATAGCTGGTATTTCTTGAAAAAGATTAGAGGTCTTGAGCCTGAAAAAGCTAGCTATCTGGATATGAGGTGGATTCTCAGGGAAGAATTGATTCGTGAAAGAGCAGAAAGTAAAGCTCACCAGCTAGCTACCAATGCATTCGTGGATGTTACGTCTGTCAAAGGTTTAGATTTTTATCCGGATACACTTTTTGTTTTTACTACCGAGAAAAAAAATGCCAATTCGGAGTTCGGTCCTTTGGGCGATATAACCGGTTACCGGCCGAGACTTTTGAGTTTGAGGCGGAATGAAAGACTAAACACTATCTATGCTAATGAAGATGGATTTGGTATAGTTTTTTGTTTGGAGAAAACTTTAGGCCATCCTATGGATTTTGAAGAAGCATTTGATGATGTTAGGGAGAGCTTGCATGCTGACTTACGCACCGAGAATGCTTTTAATTATGGCCGTTATCTAAGAAGTTTGGTTATATCAGGAGTAGATCCTCATGAATTGCTAATTTTTTGGGGGGGATGGCATATAGAGAGTAATTTGACTTTTAACGGAACGATTCCCGGTGTAAAGTACAGTCGACAGATTATTGAAAATGCTGCTCAGGGTAGTGAAGGAGATGTTAGCCATATCATTCGAAACAGAGAAGGAGAATATCTCTTTTATCGGTTGGATAGAAAAGAAGGAGTAAGTATGGAGTGTTATACTCGTGAGAAGGATGAATTCCGAGAAACCGTTTTCAGAACTGACTTTGAGCGGTGGTTGAACGATTATGGTCACCGAATCGGGATAGAAATATTCTGATATAGCTTGACATAGAAACGTCTTTTCTAAGTCTGGTATCTTATAAGAAGCGTTAAGGATGGCGGGATAGCTCAGTCGGTAGAGCAGAGGCCTGAAAAGCCTTGTGTCCCCAGTTCAAGTCTGGGTCCTGCCACCATTTCAATAACAACAAATTTCAAAGAGAGAATGTGAAAATCATGGACAATATTAACTGTTCAGGTTATGAACGGTCTATAATCATACTAACAGTAAATCTGTTTAGGGAGCGTTGTACTTAGGGTATAGAGCCAGACATGAGATGTTTGTATCTGATAATGTCACACCGGTTTAATTTTTATTAATTGTTATTGTCTTTGAGGCTGTATCTTGAATTTGACTATTTCCACGCTATACTTAAATTACTTAGTAAAACCAACGCCCGTTGGTTACGCTGAGAGTCTTTCTATTGCTACATCTAACCAAATCGCAAACAATAATAGCTATTTTCCATATTGTTTTAACCGTTACCACCTATATCTAATAGAATCTAAAGAGCCTGATGTATGTGGGGAACGGTTTAGTTTCATGCATAATAATTACTATCCAAAGGGAGTATAAATAATGCCAAGAAAGCTTGAGAAGAGTCGTGATGGGGTAATAATCCTTAAAGATGACACCCCGGAAAAGATGGAAGTTGAAAGCAATGAAGTTGATGCTTCTGAGACCTACGACAAAACACCTGTTTATATTTATTATAACTGGTGTAAAAAATGTGGGATATGTGTTTCATTTTGCCCTACCGGAACTTTAGCTATGAAGTCTGACGGGACGCCATATGTGAAGAATCCGGAGAAATGTATTCACTGTGAGACATGCGACAGGCTATGTCCTGATTTTGCTATAACCGGAGCTAAAAGAGGGGGTGATAAGAATGAGTGCTAAGAAAAAACAAGAAAACCAACCGGATAAGACTAACTCTTCAGTTCTTGTCAAAGAACCTTCTGAAAAGCCAAAAACAGTTCTCATGCAGGGTAATGAGGCGGTAGCTTTGGCTGCTATGGAAGCAGGGTTAGATTTTTATGCCGGATATCCGATAACTCCATCAACTGAGGTAGCCGAGGTATTGGCTGATAAGTTACCTCAACGAGGAGGAACCATTATTCAAATGGAAGATGAGATCGCCAGTATATGTGCTGTTGTTGGTGCGTCTTTGGCAGGAGCTAAAGCAATGACAGCTACCAGCGGACCGGGTTTTTCTTTGATGCAGGAAGGGATCGGATATGCAAAAATCGCCGAAACTCCATGCGTGGTTGTAAATGTACAAAGAGGCGGACCCAGTACGGGTCTTCCTACTAAACCTTCTCAAGGTGATATGATGCAATCCAGATGGGGCTCTCATGGTGATTCACCGGCTATAGTTCTATATCCTGACTCGGTTAAGGAGATATATGAATTGACAATACGAGCTTTCAACCTATCAGAAAAATATAGAACGTGTGTGGTTCTTCTATTAGATGAAGTAATTGGACACATGAGGGAGGCTGTAAGCGTTCCCGACATATCAAAATACCGGGTAGTAAATAGACTTAAGCCGACAGTGCCACCGGAATGGTATAAACATTATGATGAGGATCAGAAGTATCTTTCACCGGTTGCCAGCTATGGAGAGGGTTATCGTTTTCATGTGACCGGTTTATCACATGACAAGTACGGTTTTCCGACAAATAAGGCTTCTGAGATAGCTACAATGACTCGGAGATTAAAAAAGAAGATCACGCAGAATATCAGAGATATTATACAAATAGAAAGTTTTATGATGGAAGACGCTAAAGTAGCAGTGTTTGCTGCTGGAATAGTCGCCAGATCGGCTAAATCAGCAATTAATGCCGTCAGGAAAGAAGGGTTTAAGGTTGGTTTGCTAAGGCCTTTGACTATCTGGCCATTTCCCGACGTAGCTGTTCAGAGAATGTTGAAAAATGTCGAAACGGTTATTGTTCCAGAAATGAATCAGGGACAAATCATCCATGAAATCGAGCGCTTAACAAAAGAAAAGAATGATAGCGATATCAAAAGGATTCAACGAACAGATGGAGAACTGATTACACCATCAGAAATCTACAAAAAAATTAAGGAGGTGTTGTAATGGCCAGCATATCTCAAAAAACAATCCATCAGTACCTGAGACATAACAAAAAGTTTCCACATGTATGGTGCTCCGGGTGCAGCAATGGGATAGTTTTAGGTTCGATAATCAGAGCAGTTGCCGAACTAGAGATCCCTAAGGATGACATAATGATGGTGTCCGGTATAGGATGTTCAAGTAGGATATCTGTTTATGCCGATTTTAACTCTCTGCATACGCTACATGGCCGGCCAATTGCCTTTGCTACCGGAATTAAAATGTATAAACCGCGTATGAAAGTCATAGTCGTGACAGGTGATGGTGATGCAACAGCTATAGGTGGTAATCACTTTATACATGCAGCAAGAAGAAACATAGACTTAACGGTTATTGTAATCAACAATCATATATACGGCATGACCGGTGGCCAATTCTCACCCACTACTCCTACTAACGACTTTGCCAGCACTTGTCCTCATGGGAATATTGATCCCGTTTTCGATGTATGTCAACTAGCTATAGGTGCCGGTGCTACACATGTAGCCAGATCAACTGCTTTCCATAGCTTAGAAGTACAGAATATGACCAAAGAGGCGATTGAGCATCCTGGTTGTTCAGTTGTCGAAGTCATCTCAGCGTGCCCGGTGATCTATGGTAGAATGAACAAGAAAGGCAACGCATCAAAGATGATGGAAAATATGAGAGATAATTCAATCAGCCTTAAAGCGGTAGAAAAGCTCCCTGAAGAGAAAACGAAAGGTAAAATTGTCAGGGGAGTTCTTAAAAAAGACACAAATATACCCGAGTATACTGATAGTTATGCAAAACTAGTAGAAAGACTTAAGAGAGGCAATGATGAATAAAAGGTTTAATGAAATCAGACTCAGTGGCAGCGGAGGACAAGGATTAGTGCTTGCGGGTATCGTCCTAGCAAATGCAGCAGTTATAGATAAAAAAAAGGTTACTCAGACTCAGAGCTATGGTCCCGAGTCGCGGGGTGGAGCAAGTAGAGCAGACGTTATCATTAGTAACGAAGAAATCTATTTCCCTGAAGCAACTAGGTTCGATACATTATTGGCTCTGACTCAGGAAGCGTGTGACAAGTTTCTCTTTGACCTAAAGGACGATGGTTATCTGATCGTGGATAATTCAATTGTGAAAAACATAGCCCTAGTTAGCTCCACAGTATATGAACTCCCCTTCACCGAGATAGCTTTAGAGAAGCTAGGTTCAGCACTTCCGACAAATATCTTGTCATTGGCCTTTTTAGTGAAGATTTCAGGTGTAGTTTCCGATAAAGCCCTAAAAGAGGCTATCGAAAGAACAGTTAAGAAGGCTTTTGTTGATATAAACATCAAAGCGATGAAGCTTGGCTTTGAATTAGCAAAGAAGACCAAAAAATAATATATTAAACGGCATCAGTGTTTTTCGCCGCTGATGCCGTATTTATACAAGGAGTTGTCATGGTAAAAAAAATAAATCATATTGGCATTGCCGTTAAAGATTTAGACCAAGCTATTGAGTTCTACGAGAAGATTGGACTGAAAGTGGAAGGTACAGAAGTAGTGGAGTCGCAAAAAGTAAAGGTTGCCTTTATACCGGTCGGAGATACCCGGATCGAACTGCTAGCGGCTACTTCGGAAGATAGTCCCATAGCTAAATTTATTGAGAAGAAGGGCGAAGGTATTCAACACCTGGCTTTTGATGTCGATAACTTAGAAAAAGAGTTAGCTAAAGCCCAAGAAAATGATATCAGGCTGATAGATAAAGAGCCAAGATTAGGTGCTCATAATATGCAGATTGCATTCTTGCACCCAAAATCAACAAATGGGGTGTTGGTTGAGTATTGTCAGAAAAAAAGATAGAGATTAAAGACAAGATTGCGCTATAACGGAGGATTAATGTCCATAGAAGACAAATTGAAAATATTAAAAGAAAAAAGAGAAAAGACCGCTTTAGGTGGTGGTGACAAACGAATAGCTGCCCAACATGGGAAAAATAAACTAACCGCCAGAGAAAGACTCGAGATACTCCTCGATCCGGATAGCTTCGAAGAATATGACATGTTTGCCGAGCACCAGTGCCATGATTTTGGTATGCAAAAGAATATTTATCCGGGAGACGGTGTAGTTACAGGGTGCGGAGCTATAGATGGTAGACAGGTATTTGTTTTTGCCCAAGACTTTACTGTTGTTGGAGGATCATTATCGAAGACACATGCCGACAAAATATGCAAAATCATGGATATGGCTATGAAGGTTGGAGCTCCAATAATTGGCCTCAATGATTCCGGCGGAGCAAGAGTTCAGGAAGGTGTTGACGCATTAGCCGGTTATGCCGAAATATTCTGGAGGAATGTTATGGCTTCAGGAGTCGTACCTCAGATATCGGCGATAATGGGGCCTTGTGCAGGTGGTGCTGTCTATTCACCGGCAATCATGGACTTCATCGTCATGAATAGAGAAAACAGCTATATGTTTGTAACCGGACCAAAGGTTGTTAAAACGGTTCTCAATGAGGATGTAACAACGGAACAGTTGGGCGGTGCAGACATGCATTCTACCAAAAGCGGAGTCGCTCACTTTATGACTCAAACTGAAGAAGAGACGATTCAAACAATTAGAAAACTTATCAGTTTCGTTCCCTCCAATAACCTCCAAGATCCGCCAAGTGTATCCAACACCGACCCTATAGATCGCTTGACAAATAATCTGATGGACATCGTCCCTGAGAATGCCAATAAAGGGTATGACATGCATGAAGTTATTGGTAACATAGTTGATAATGAGGACTTCTTAGAAGTATTCCCTTATTATGCAACAAATATAATAGTCGGATTCGCCAGGATGAATGGTCATACTGTTGGGATTGTAGCTAACCAGCCCAAAGTCCTTGCCGGATGTTTAGATATTGATGCTTCTATCAAAGGAGCAAGGTTCATCCGGTTCTGTGACAGCTTCAACATCCCATTAGTCGTATTGGAAGATGTTCCCGGATTTATGCCCGGTTATAAACAGGAATCCGGTGGTATTATTAGGAACGGTGCTAAATTGATGTATGCTTTTGCTGAAGCGACAGTCCCCAAGATAACAGTTATATTGCGGAAAGCCTATGGAGGTGCCTATTGTGTTATGAATAGTCGTCACATGCGGGCAGATAATGTTTATGCTTGGCCCAATGCGGAGATCGCAGTTATGGGGCCAAAGGGAGCAGTTGAAATAGTTTTCCGCAAAGATATTAAGGATGCGGATGACACAGAAAAAGTTTTAGCTGAAAAAGAACAGGAATATATCGACAAGTTTGCAAATCCCTTTAAAGCAGCCCAAAAAGGCTATATTGATGATGTGATTAACCCGTCAATGACCAGGTTCAGGATCATAAAATCATTAGAGACGTTTGCCTCTAAAAAAGATTCTATACCGCCGAAAAAACATGGGAATATACCTCTCTAATAAACTTCATTAACTCTCTATAACACAGCTGTAAAGGAGATAAATTGAACATAAGAGTAACAATAACCGTGTCCCTTATCCTGATTATGTCGATGGCTACCGGAGGTCAGCTTCTTTCTGCGGTTGAACAAGATGCTCAAAACTATATCGATCCTAATCAAAATGAAAGTACTTTGGCAGATCTGTTAGAGCTGGCCAGTAAGGATTTCTCTGAGATCTCGATTCTGCTCAATCTAGCAGACCGAAAAGAACTTGAAGAACCGTTATCTGCTTTCAATATTACGCTCGATGATCTTTCACTGATTCTCAGTGTACCGGCAGGTAAACTCATAGAAGCTTTAGGAGAACATGAAGATATAGATAGAAGCATTTTGATTGAAGATCTAGGTATTGGAATTAACGAAATTCAAGAAGCTTACCGCAAGTTCATAGAACAGAGATGGAGCTACAGCTGGAATATCGTCTTAGTCGGGATGATTGTTATATTTTCCAGTTTAGCTTTAACCGGATTTTTGGTCGGACAATTGAGCAATATAGGCAGGAAAAAAAGGCCCAAAAAAGAGCAGAAAACAAATACCCAAGACCAAAAAATAGAAAAAAAAGATAGTTTAATTGCTGCTATAACTACAGTTCATCTTCATATCAAAGAAGCTGAAGAAAGCGAGCGACTGATTATCGCCTGGAATAGGGAGCCGGTCTGTGTTTGGAAGACTTCCGGTAAGATGATGATGCCCTATCAATTACGGGAAACATTAAAAACATCTCGACAGTCTTAGCCTAAATAAAAGGAGAAATAATAACTATCATGAAAAAATATAAATTAATTATTAATGGCGAAAAATATGAAACAAAAATCCTCACCTATGAAGGGGACTATGCTAAAGTTGATGTTGATGGTGTCGAATACGACATTGAGATAGAAAGAGAAGGGAAAAAAGAAGCTAAAAGCCAACAAAAAGCTGCCGCTAAACCGAAACCTACACCATCTGGGCCTAAGGAGACAGTGTCTGCCGCACCGCCCAAAGCAGGATCAGTTCTAGCACCCATTCCGGGAACTGTAATTGATGTCAAGGTCAACGTCGGTGACAAGGTCTCGGAAAATGATGTAGTTATGATCTTAGAAGCAATGAAGATGGAATCGGAAATTCATGCGGGAACTAATGGCGTGGTTAAAGCCATCAATGCATCGAAAGGTGATTCGGTACAAGATAACGCAGTTCTCATTGAGATAGGAGCTGAATAATATGGCAGAACTTTGGCAATTTATCCAAACTACCGGCTTCCTCCACTTTCAGTGGGACATTTTAATAATGATTGTTGTCGGCCTGATATTAATGTTTCTGGGGATCAAGAAAAATTTTGAGCCTCTGCTTCTGATCCCGATAGGATTCGGAATAGTATTAGGTAATATGCCCGGTACACAAGGCTTATACGAGGAAGGTTCAGTACTAAACTATTTATATGCAGGTATAAGATACGGTATATATCCCCCGCTTATTTTTCTGGGTATCGGTGCTATGACCGACTTTTCTGTGCTAATAGCAAATCCAAAGTTAATAATATTAGGAGCTGCTGCCCAATTCGGAATATTTGCTACTTTTATCGGATCATTGGCTATAGGCTTTACTGTAACAGAGGCGGGATCAATAGGGATAATCGGTGGTGCAGACGGGCCTACTTCAATATTCTTGTCATCGCAACTGGCACCCCACTTAGTTGGACCTATCGCCATAGCAGCCTACTCATACATGGCATTAGTGCCGGTTATACAACCACCAATTATAAAATTATTAACATCTAAATCGGAAAGAACTATGTTGATGAAAGCGCCGCGAAAAGTTTCGCAAAAAGAAAAGATATTATTTCCATTCGTCGGCTTTATCATTACCGTCCTGATAGCTCCGGCAGCATCAATTCTCTTGGGAATGCTGTTTTTGGGGAATATTCTCAAAGAAAGTGGAGTTACCGAAAGATTAGCTAATACAGCACGAAACTCTTTAGTGGATGCCGTGACAATAGTTCTGGGATTGACCGTTGGGGCAGGAACTACTGCCGAACTGTTCCTTAGAGGGCAATCACTGGGAATTTTTGCTTTAGGTGCATTTGCCTTCTCTATAGCCACAGCTACCGGTCTTATTTTCGCCAAAATAATGAATCTGTTCCTCAAAGAAAAAATTAACCCGATGATCGGAGCTTCAGGAGTTTCCGCCGTGCCTACTAGTGCCAGGGTAATTCACGCTTTAGGGCAGAAAGAGAACAAGAAGAACTTCCTTATCATGCATGCGATGGCACCCAATATCGCAGGGGTTATCGGGTCAGCTGTAGCGGCAGGAGTTTTGCTAGGTATTTTAGGAAGCTAAAAGATAACAACATTACTATGTTGAAATAAGTTACCAGGCATTCTGGAACACCGTGCTTCAGCCGGTAGGTACGCCGGCTTTAGCCGGTAATTTAAGCATTCCCTCGGATGTCTTCATATTCGTTCTTCATTCTTCATTGACGAAGTCATGATCGTTTACTATGATTAAAATCGATTTACCAGTTACCAGTGATTCCGGAACGCTGACTTCAGTCGGCTGGTACGTCGGCTTTAGCCGGCAATTTTTAATCATTTCCTCGGGTGTCATAGTCACTGTCATGGACGTTTACTATGCTTAAAATTGATTTTCAGCCACCGAGAACACCGAAAAAAGCACCGAATAATGGCCTTCACAGCTGACTCTCGTCTCTTTCGTTAATATTATAATCATCCCCTCGGGTGTCTTCATTTTTCAT
>PWNZ01000036.1 GCA_003564135.1 Candidatus Cloacimonadota bacterium | reverse complement strand
ATGACACCCGAGGGGATGATTATAATATTAACGAAAGAGATGAGAGTCAGCCGTGAAGGCCATTATTCGGTGCTTTTTTCGGTGTTCTCGGTGGCTGAAAATCAATTTTAAACATAGTAAACGTCCATGACAGAAATATTTGACACCCGAGCTAATGATTAAAAATTGCCGGCTAAAGCCGACGTACCAGCCGACTGAAAGTCAGCGTTCCGGAATCACAGGTAACTGATAACTATTTTAAGCATAGTAAAAGATGCCGCTTCGATTAAAGGATTAGATATCTGTATCGAACTTAAAAAAGAAGATAAAGCATCTTATGACGTGGGTCTGAAATAAATATCATTCTTCTCTTCCAAGACAGTCTCATAGTATCAAGCCTGCCCTCACAACAGCACTAAGATTAGCAGCTTGATTTGGTGAAACTTCTTTTTCTCTTGACCAATAATCCCCTAATACTCACCTATATTATAAACAATAGATGCTGTTATAAAGTTCTGTTGCAAGCTTTGTGGCAAAAATACCATGAGAGGTAATAAACAATGAATCGATTCGCATTAATAATTGGGTTACTTATCATTATCCTGACAGTAGCTTCATTAGAAGCGCAGTGGACAATTCCCCGTCAGGTAATTCAGGAAATATATGATCAAGGCAGTGTTTATCCCGATAGCATTATCTATCCGGAAAAAGAGACCATAACCTTCCGTGCCTTCATCACTGAAAGGCCGGAATACGTCATAACTAACGAGCATCATTCTAGCTATGCAACTATGAGTGGCGGGATCTTTGCCGTTGTTTTTAATTTAGGCAATTTCCCGAGCCTGACCGATGCCCCGCGTGACTGGTCATTTGGCGAAACTGTCCGTATTGAGGTAGAGCATACTCCATCGGGTCGCATAGGATCTAGTGAGTTTGTTATCCAAGAGGGTAGCTCGGCTATCATACGTCGCAATGAGAAGGCGATATTATTATCCGACCCACCGGAGGATGAGGACTGACAGATAATCTCAATTAAGTAGAAACGGCAAACTGAACCTATTGTAGGAGGTATTATGAGGAATTTGTTGCTGGCTTTTATTCTTTTACTCCCACAGTTTATACTTTCTCTCTCTTTTGACCTTATAAACGACGCAGGCTTACCAGGCCTATCCTTTAGTTCAATAGATTGGGGTGACTATAATAATAACGGATACCTAGACCTATTGTTAACCGGTGATACCGGAATTGACGGTCAAAATAGATTTATCACCAGAGTTTATCGCAATAATAGAGATAACACCTTTACCTCACAAGAGAACATAGGATTACCAGGCGTAATCCAAGGAGATGCTGTGTGGGGCGATTTCAATAATAACGGCCTCTTAGATATCGCTTTATGTGGTGCAACAACCACCGATCTACAAACTTTTATTACCCGCATATACCGAAACAACGGGGACGGAACTTTCACCAACACCGGGATCCTGCTACCAGGAGTTAGAACAGGCACGTTAAAATGGGTTGACTATAATAACAATGGCTACCTCGATCTATTTATCACCGGAGAGTCGACAACTGGAATGATTTCTTATTTGTTCGCAAACAATGGTAGCGAAGAGTTATTTATGGTAGAAGAATTTGAATTTTATCCTGCATTTAATGGTGATATTGACTTTATTGATTTTAATGGGAACGGGTATAAGGATTTGGCTCTGACGGGTAATGATGCAACTAATATATATTTGAACAGGAACGGTGATAGCTTTGATTTCATTATAGATATAGAACTCCCGGATTTACGTGACAGCTCTATAAGTTGGGGAGATTATAATAACAATGGTCTTCCTGATTTACTGCTAACCGGCTTAGTCGATCGTTCAAGAATAACTCATGTCTATCGGAATATTGATGGTCAAAATCTTGAACGGCAAGCCAACATAGAGCTGCCGGGAACACGAAGAGGTAGAGCATTATGGGCAGATATGAATAATAATGGTCGTCGTGACATAGTGATGACCGGCGAGTTCTCTCCGGACAGATTTATAACGACAGTTTTCTTAAATTCCGGGGGAAATATATTTACGGAAGCGCCGGATTTAGAGCTTACCGGCACAAGGTTTTCTGACATAAAAGTCGCTGATATAAATAACAATGGAAAACTCGACTTGATAGTTTCCGGCATGACCACCGATATGAATAACCGCCGCATAACCAAACTTTACCTCAACCGTATAAATAATTCTAATCAAGCGCCAAACCCACCTTCAGAATTGAATGTATCCTACCACAATGATAAAGTCAGACTTGCCTGGGACAGGGGGACAGATGAAGAGACTAATTCCTCTTCCCTAACCTACAATGTTATCCTTCTTGACCGAGATAATGATGAATTGTTGGTAAGCCCCTCCTCATGCCGGCAAACCGGCCGGAGAAGAGTTTTTAACAACGGAAACGCAGGCTATAATCTGTTCAAATATTTCAGAAATATTGACATCGGTTCTTATAGATGGGCAGTCCAGACTATAGATGCCGGAGGGAAAGGTTCTACTTTTTCAGCATGGCAAAACTTAGACTATATGCCGCGCCCACAGCGAATAAGGGCAACTTTGACGGAGGGTCGGATTCATCTTGAATGGGATCAGGTTGAGGAAGCCTCTTTCTATAGAGTTTATGGGTCACGGAACCCGCAGCGGCAAAACTGGGAATACTTGCATCGGGCAGAAGGAAGTGAATGGTCGGTACCGCTCGAGTATGGTCGGTACTTTTTCAGGGTAACGGCAGTTCGCGAATGATTAATCCATATCCTGATGTAGAGTTAAGCTTTCAATTGTTTTCATAAAGCTTGTACTTCTTAATATATCCAGCCACATCCTTAGGGACAAGACCTTTTATAGACTCCCCTTCTCGGATCTTTCGTCTAATCTCCTCAGACGAGATATCAACCGGATCAATGACTATTTTTCTGATCCGTTCTTCATACTCTACAGGATTATAGGTGTCTGAATAATTTCTTTGAATAGCAACAATCTTTACATTGTCCAAAATCCATCGGTAGTTGCGCCAGGTCTTTAATTGTGGTATATTGTCGGCTCCAATAATGAACACTAACTCGTCAAGAGGGAACTTCTCTTGAAACTTGATGATCAAGTTCTTAGTATAGCTTTTCTTCCCCGGGGTATAGTCCAACAATGAATAGTCAAACCTGCTTTTACCTTGCAAAGCAAGTGCAGTCATCTTAATACGGTGTTCATAGGACACCATATGTTTATCGGATTTATGTGGAGGATTATAAGAAGGAACGAAATAAACTTTAGCTAAGTTTAGTTGTTCAAGAGCCTTTTTGGCAATTATTAGATGTCCATTATGGATCGGATTAAACGTTCCACCTAAGATGCCGATTTCAGTTATCATCTCCACTTTCTAGTTAAATGTTCTGGTGAATAGTCTTTCTATTCTATTTGTTCTGCTCGAATCCGGATAATCATCTTTCATTGAATTCATCATTCTCCGAGCATTTTGCCGATCTTTCCTCTCCAAATATATCCGGGCTGAATAGTATTTGGACATCTTTTCTATTTCATCTTGTTCGATTGCCGCTATCACTTCTTCAAAATACATCAAGGCTGCACTGTAATCGTATAATCGATAGTAAATCTCACCATTATAGAATTTCTTTTGCAGCAGCCTATAATTGGCCTCTTCCATGTGCTCTTCAGCTATTTCTCTTCTCTCATCGTCAGGAAATCGATCTGTAAATTCTTCGAAAGCATCAAGAGCTGCAATAGTTTCTTCTTGCGAATAATGTGGGATCAGCGATATATTCATGTATGCTTGTCCGACGCGAAAGTAGGCGGTGCTGATATTCCTGTTTTCAGGGAACATTCTAATTAACTCTTGATATTCGAATATAGCTTCCGAATACCTGCCCATATTAAAGTATGATTCCGCCAACATAAACTGAGCTTGAGGCGTATGCCTAGTTCCTCTTTCGAAAACTATGTCCAAATAAATCTCCGAAGCTCGTCTGTATTTGCTATCCTCAAAGAGCTGGTTAGCAATCTCCATTTTTTGACCGACAGTCATCGAATCCCTTATTTTACTACGGCTACAAGCAACGTTCATCAGAGCCGTTATCAATATTAACGCTATCATTAGATGTTTGATTGAACATTTAGATGTCATCATAAACAGTATTAACCTCTTTCCTCTTTTTAACTACCAAAATACAAGATATAAGCCAACCCGCCGATGATTGCTGTTAAGAATAACGGATCATACCACTGCATACCGCCTTCTTCAACTTCCGGCTTAGATTCGATGGACAAACTATTATAAGACTGGACTTGACCTTCCGGATAAGAAGTAAGTTGAAAACTAAAATGGTGAATTTTACTTGTTATATTTCGTCTTATGAGCCATCTTCTCTCTAAGTAGTGGTGAATACTTTGGCGGTGCTCAATTTTCAATTCCAAATATTCATCAGGACGTACTTCAAATATAGCGTACCCATCCTCAAATAGCCGCTGCTTCAGAAGTTGTCGAATCATTTGCGTAAACTGTCCCGCTTGTATATCGAGAACAATTGGCTTGCTGTCCGGATAATCACCATAAAAAAAGCTAACAACCTTTTCAGATATCTGTGCGGATGAATAATATCTACTATTATTCACTTCGCTATAAATATTAGCTGTGAACAATAAACAGATACAGAATGATACTATGCAAATTTTCGGTGCTTTCCGTACTGCCATTATATATTTGCCCATTCAGAAACTTACTCTTTTATCACCAATGTCGGCTCTATATTGTCATTCGAATTTAGAGGGTGGCTTGAGCCACCCTCTAAATTCTTAACATCTTTAGGCTTTTTCAAAGAATGTTTTATAGGCTTTGAATGTGGAATAGAGATCACCCTTCGAGACTAACTCGCAAGGTGAATGCATCCCTACTACACCTGTTCCACAGTCTATTACTTCTGACCCATATATAGCTAACAACTTGGCGATGGTACCGCCTCCACCGACATCTACTTGGCCTAAGGCTCCAAATTGCCAATTAACTTTATCTTTATTGAAGATATCCATAATTTTTGCAGTAAACTCTGCATTAGCATCATTTGCTCCGGCTTTGCCGCGAGCGCCGGTAAACTTGGTAATACTGACGCCGTTACCCATCACAACAGCATTATCTTTTTCATGAACCTGAGGGAAGTTAGGGTTTATAGCGGCATTGACATCCGCTGAGATAATCTGAGTATTGATCATAGTCTTTCTAACATTATAGCTGTTATACTCTTCCTTATTAGCTTTTAATAAATCAGCAACAAAATCAATTACTTGAATACCTTTAGCTCCAGTATTACCTTCACTACCAATCTCCTCTTTGTCGGCAAAGAAGACCATTGATGTCTTCTTATTGTTTTGGGTGTTGATGAGAGCTTCTAAAGCAGTAAATGAACAAACTCGATCATCGTGACCATAACCTGCTACCATGCTTTTATCTAGACCGGCATCTCTGGCTTTTCCGGCAGGAACAAGCTCCAGTTCAGCACTGAGGAAATCGGCTTCTCTAATCCCATACTTTTCATTCAACAGCATCAGTGCGTGATGCTTAAACGCCTCTTTTACCTTTTCGTCTTTACAGGGAATTGTCGACAGTATAACATTCATGTTAGCAGCTTTCACAGCTTCACTTACATTTTTTTTGTATTGGTCGGCGGCCAAGTGCGGCAATAAATCGGGCATAATGAAAATGGGATCACCATCTTCCTCACCGATGGTTATATTTATTAGCTCACCGTTATTTTTAACAACAACACCATGTAAGGCTAATGGCATCGACATCCACTGATATTTTTTTATCCCACCGTAGTAGTGAGTTCTCAGCATGGCCATACCGGTGTTTTTATCTTCATATAGTGGTGATTGCTTGAGATCAACCCGTGGCGTATCTACATGTGGGGCAACAATATTTATACCTTTTGAAACCGGTTCATCACCAATAACCGCAGCAACTAAGCTTTTACGGCGATAAATTGCATATAGTTTTTTACAATCAGATTTAGCTGTCTCAATGTTTTGAAAGCCGTTCTTTTTTAAAACTTCTTCAGCGAGAGTAATCGTCTCTCTTGCAGTTTTACATTCATTAAGGAACATCTTGTATTCATCTGCAAACTTGAATGCTTTTTTCTGTTCCGTCTCGGTTGCTATCTTCCAGAAGTTACTCTTCTGATAAGTAAGGTCTTGTATTTTCAAAATACCTCCATTTTCTATTTTATATTTTTATTTTTCTTTTATTAGGGCTGATTAAACCCAGATTTGCTCTATATAAGGGCTTAAACCCGTCATATTTAGTCATTTTATCTCAACTACTTCTAAGACAATATCACCTTTGGGAACTCTAACAGTTACTTTTTGTCCCTTTTTTGTTCCTAACAGTGCTTTCCCGATTGGTGAAGCTATTGATATCGCGATAGCCTCTTCCTTGTGAAAGTTAGTCTCATCAATACCTACTATCTTATATTTCGTGAGCTTATCCTTTTCTTTTACAACTACAACCGCTCCAAACCTGACGGCATCCTTAGGAAGCTTGTCGGTATCTATAACTTTCAGTTTATTTATTCTGGCTCTGATATGGCTAATATCCTTATCTATCATTCGTTCTTTTTCTCTGGCTGCATGATACTCGGCATTTTCAGACAGATCTCCCATTTCTCTGGCTGTGACAACCTGCTTGATAATTTCCGGTCTTTCAACAATATTGAGATGATCTAACCGCTCCTTGAGCTTGTTTAGTCCCTTCATAGTTATGTAATCTAAATTATTCATTATTCTTCCTTTGAAGCTTTTTTTGTCTTAGCAGGTGGTTTCTTTTTCATCAGTTTTAGCCCTGCATTAGCAGCTTTTTTTATTCGGATGTTACCACTTTGACTCCAATTATTAAGATATTCACAGATTTTCTGATAATACTCCTCTCCCTGAATGGGATTAAGAGATCCACAAAGAATTTCTACGAATACCGGGTTACGGCTGCATTTATAGTTTTCGTAGACCGAGAAATAAAACTCGGGGCTTATCTTATACACCGCTTTGAGGTACATTATACTATTTCTAATGGTGTATGGAGTGGGATATAGCCACTCTCTTTCCATCTTCTGAAAAACATATTTCATTAAAGTGTTGTCATCTTTAACTACAATTAGAAAAGTGTTGATTATGGCTTTTTGCAGTTCCGTATTCCTAATTGCCAACCAGCTATAAAGGGTATCGATGTATTTTTTTGGTTCTTTCTTGAGCAAAGGTATAAGCGTCTTAACTAACGCCTTTATTTCGGATTTATCATGACTCGTTGTCAGTATTTTCCTAAGATAATCAACAAACACTTCGGGTTTTTTCTTAACAGCGGACTTCATGATTCGTATAAATATCTGATGTCCGTTTTCTCCTTTATTATCCCATAAATATTCAAGAAATGGTGTGTATTGGTCTATCTCCTTTCCTATGTATCCGGACAGTGTTTTTGCTACAAAAGATATGACATCAGCCGGCACATTATTATCAACTCTTTTAGGATAAGCGTTATATACAATATCGATATCATAATTATTCATCGGTAGTTTTCTTTTCACGAAATCTTCAGTATCAATTTTTAATCGTTCTTTCCAATCTAATGAGATCATTATTCGCTCCTTTTCAGTTAGTCGGCAGTTAGTTCGGGGAATTAATTAACGATCACCAGTTGCCCTCTGGCTAAATGCTCACCGACCTTCAAGACATAGAAATAAGTCCCCGATGATACCCGGTTGTGTGAGCTATTCTTTAAGTTCCATTCCCAAACGCTGTTAGAGTCGGTTCTAATCTTGTCGGCAAATATCAACTCTCCAGCCAAAGAATAGATATAAATATCCCCTTCAATCTGCTGTGGGAGTTTAACAAACCTAATGCCCGTGTGCCCCGGCCTGTTGCTAATAAAGGGATTAGGCACGACCTGAATGTAGTCTAAGTTGTCTATATCGGAAATAGTAAATGAAAGAATATTATCACTATTCAGTATCCTGTTCCCGAACATATCTTCTATGTTGTCCATCCTCATAGTGTATGGTTGGCTTGTCATCCTCAGCTCGCTTGAGAAATTGATTGTAAGTGTTGAATCGGCGTTAGTAACCGATTCAATAGTATTAAACGGATCAACTAACGGTGTCTTCAATTTGTAGTTTTCTTTGTTTTCGGCAATCTCCTTATTCAGTATTTTGTTAAATCGAACCAGTAATTGGCGGTCTCCCTGAATAAAATGTTCGACAACCTTTGGAGGCTCTGAATCTTCGATATAGTCAAATGGGTAGCTTCCTGCCGGAAAATAAACCCCTGATCTGCCCTGTAAGCCATCTATTTCTATTAAGTACTGCTCTTGAAACGGCTCCAATTCTTTGTTGAACCTTAATTGTAAGCCGCGATGGTTATGAGTATGGTTAACCGACCTGGGTATACCTATACCATTATTTACTTTGTAATGACCTACATTTACAGCTTGATTACTCAATTGTGTATCGAACAGCATATTAATCTGACGATTTCCTGTCATGCTTATCGCAATGATTTGCGGAACCGAAAAAGGTGTGACATCAACCGAAATCGACATTCTACTGTAATGTGGGGTATAGCTTGAGTTATATGACTTCAGACTGTACCGGTAAGATACTCCCCGTTGTAATTCTGTGTCATAATAATGAGAAGTATTAACCGTATCTATAACCGTCGACTCCCAACTATCATCTGTAACCTTTTCCCCGCGATAGATTATATACTTTTCAGCTGAGCAAGTTTCCCACTGTAGACTAATACTAGATTCATCGACAGGCTGGGCAGTTAGACCTGACGGTGCCGGAGGCCCCGAAAAATCATCTAATGTGATGAAGTGAGATCTTATTCTTTCATTTTCGTAAGCATTAACTAATACACCGGCAGGTGAGTTGGGGTTGGTAGGCAAGGCCACAACTTGGTATGTAGAATGGGATTCTCCTTTCCAAATAGGTTTAAACTCTCCATCTTCGTAGGCAACTACATATAGGTAAGGGGTCAAAGCGAGCACCAATTCCTCCCTTCCTCTGTTGCCGTGAGTAGTTATCATATCCATAGCTCCAATAGAATTAACCGACTCGAAATGATCAAAAGAAACGAATCCCAGACTGAGGAACTCTTCCTTGCTTTCATCGTATCCAAAGAATTCAAAAAACCAATAAATCTTGTTCGGGTCTGAATATTGATAGTTATATCCACCAACTACAAACTCTTTATTTCCATCACCGGTAAAATCGGCAATAGCTAAATGATACGCATTGGGAACAGGCAACCTGTGAGTGAATAGTAAGGTGTCCTTTTCGGGACTCTCAATTTCGAAAACCATAATATCGCCATCTGTATCAGCTGCTAACACATTGGCATTCCCGTTGTTATTCAAGTCAGCTACTGCAATTCTGGGAACAAAGTTGTTACGGGTCTCGGTCTCGCTCTCATTAATTAACCGGTTTCTTTCTTCGAATTTTTCCTCTGGATCTTCTACTCTTTCAAAAATGGAAATAACTCTCTCATTGTGCAGATTTCTAATTAACAACAGCTCGTCTCGTCCATTGCTAAAGCAATCACCAAAATTACCGCCGGCAACATCCTGATGCGACCAGATTGGAATATTTGGATAATCTGACTGACCATATCTCTCAATAATAACAGCAGTGTCTAAAACCAGACCCAATAACTCCTCGCCTTGATTGTTCGTATTCCCTATATCTAAGGGAAGGAAATTATCTTCAAAAATATAGTTTCTTTCCATTATTCTGTCTCTGTTAAGCTCGAAAGCCGCTACAGAACCACTGCTGCCATCTCCTTCTTCCTCCTCTTCACTAATATCAGTCCCAATAAAAGAAGGAACTCCGTTACCTGCAAAATCATAAGATTTACCGACTGCTATTAAAGGTGGTCCGGCGGCTGAACTCTGCATCCTATCGGTAGGTATAGGTGTTTTCTCTATCTCAGCGATGTCATTATACCAATTCGACGTAATTGTTTCTCCAGCAATATTTTCAGCTGTAAGCCGTACCGAAACAGGCCCATCCTGAAGAGAATCCGGTAATTTTAGAATGTGCAAGGTGTCGGCATAGTTACTATGAGTAGTCGCTATTATGTCCTGTGTGCCCTGCTTAATATCAACCTGCAATGTAGTTTCTTGATCATAAGCGGCCTGTAAAAAGTATGCCGGTAAATGGCCCTGATATCTTCGATAAACCCATAGAGATTGTTCATCGAGTTCCGGTAAAGATTGAACTATAGGAACACGAATCCGTTTTTCATAAGATCTCGAGCCGTTTTCTTCGATAGTTTCAACCCTGATTCTGACTAGATAATCGTCATCAGGCAAAGTATAGGGCACATTAAATCTCGCTATCACTCCATCTTCGACTTGATCATGATAATAATAAGGATTACTTCCAATCGGACGATATACATCTTTCCAATCATATAAGTCTGGTTTAACTGCTTTTGTGTACATTACACTGTAACGAAAGAAATTATCAGCCGTTACCGACCCCACTATATCGAAAGAGCTGGACATACCCTGATTACTCATAGGATAAGTAACCTTAATGTATGGTCTATATTGCTCCGTCAATAATGCTTCCACATCTAACAAACCATGCCCAAATATGTTACTGAAACCGTTATTATCCAGTTTTCTGGCCGAACTGTATAATCTGGAAGTTACCTCTTCAAAGTTTAAGCCCGGCTCTTGTGAAAGCAATAGAGCAACTGCTCCAGACACAAAAGGTGCCGACATTGAAGTGCCCGACATTCTAATATAGAGTGATTCTTCTCGTTCAATGTATGTGCTGAGAACATCCTGTCCTAATGCGACAATATCTAGATCAGGACCAAAGCTGGAGAAACCGGTTAGCTGTAGAGACGAATTTACCGCACCTACCGCAATAGTTGTATTCAGCCTTGCCGGATACATAAGTTCCGCTTTGGGAGTATTGCCTGCTGACGCAACAACTATAACGCCTCTTTCATAAGCGTATTGACATGCATCAGCTATCATACGGGAAAAACTTTCGCTACCCCAACTAATATTTATAATGTGAGCACCATTATCGGCGGCATAAATAATGGCCGCGGCTGCATCATCATCTTGCAGCATACCTGAACCGGTGGTAGTTCTGAATCCGGCTCTGAGGATCATCATCTTAACGTTCCAGCATGTACCGGCAATGCCTTCATTATTATTAGCTTTAGCACCTACTATTCCGGCTATATGAGTGCCATGCCCGGTTTCATCAAAAGGTTCATTGTCCTGCCCTATGAAATTGCCCATGGCAATGTTGGCTAATTCGGGTGCATCAACAAAATTCCACCCTCTCCAATCATCAACATACCCGTTTCCGGAGCTATCTTCACCATTAGGTGGATATTCCGACTCATTAATCCAAATATTAGTTTGACATTCAAACTCAGGATGATCGAACCATAGCCCCGAGTCAATCAGAGCAACAATTATCTGGTCACTACCTGTCTCATAGTTCCATGCCTGAGGAATCCTCATAATATCGAGATCCTGCTGAGTGAAATAGGGATCATTAGGCCTAACTAACATCCGGTTAATGTAGTTAGGCTGGACATATTCGACCTGAGAGGAGCGCCTCATAGAAGGCTGCTGCAGTCTTTGTCTCACGTTTTCCCATTCAAACTCATTTTCTAACCTAACCACATGATACCTATTTTGCGCAGATGGTGTAACAGGCTTAATCTCTCTAACCACCATATCAGCCAGAAACTCGTCTAATTCGGCGATCTCGAATGAATTACCTCGAGTTCTGACCGGCTCAACTGTTTTGACTATTAGCTCCCGAGGGGTGTATTCCAAATCTATACCGACAAGAGGCAGTAGCCAAAAAACAACCAGCAAGGTTGTTAGTAAAACTTTATTTTTTTTTGTCCCGACTTTCATTTTCCTAATTCTCATATTTTTACTTCATATCCAACTTTCTATATCTGGATTATTGTTAAAGCCTGTATGTTAAGCTGAAAGCATGGGCATCACTACTCTGATGCTCAAAAGGTATGTATGCATAGTTAAAACCTATCCTTCTATGTTTCAGCCCAATACCGGCAGAAATCTTGTGGCTATCATAATTCAAACGATAACCAAAACTAACGGCCATACTATCCAAAAGTTTAATATTAGTTCCTAAAACCATCTTTAAATCGTCATCGTCCGGATGCTTGAGAATTTTCAACTCGGTGTAGATTTTTTCAAGATTGTTAGGTAAATTATAGCCAACTGATAATTCAGGAGTAACCGGCAGCTTGATGCTCTCATCTCTAACCTTCGATGTAATTCCGATGTGCTTGACGGCGCCGTTGATCTTCAACCCCCTTAATGGTGGTAGGTAGGTTAATCCTATATCGGTTGCCAACCCTAAAGATGAAGCTGTATCAATCTTTTGGTATAATAACGCAAGATTAATGCCACCATAATAATTAGGTGAAAACCTTATAGCTGCATTTGCTACAATATTTACATCCAGAGGATGAAACTCACCCACAACCTGACCGGTGATATCTCTGGCATCAAACTTACCGTAATCCAAACTCCTGAGTGCAAAACCCAAGGATCGGTTACCTTGCGGAAGATTAATAGCTAAGCTATTGATATAGGTCCCGAAATGCCAATTATTCTGGGACACAGATATTGCTCTGTTAGCTCCTATAAGCCCGGCAGTTGGATGTGACATAAAGGCATCAGCTTCGTCGGACACATTCGCTCCGGTACCACCCATAGCGGATATCGATGGATTGGGTGGTATTGTAAGCATTTTCCAGCCATGCTCACCTTGTGCAGTCTCTTTAGTAGCAATTAAGCTTGCCGCTATCAGCAAACTCAAGAATATTACTATATGCTTCTTCATTTTATCTCCATAATTTTGGCATTTACCTAAATGATTGCTCGGCTGAAGTTATTCTACCCCTAAGCAATCAGCTCATTATCGTAGTTTAAATTGTCATTTTTCTACTGCGAACCTCAGCTCAACTTTACTGCTTTCCGCTGAAAGAATCACGTAATATACTCCGCTGCTCAGATCTTCTATCCCGAGAGATACTCGGCTTCTATTGCCGACATAAGCCGCACAATCGTATACGTCTTGAAAAACTATCTTACCTGATATGTCAAATACTTTTATTTCTACCGCTACATCTCTGGTAACCATGATGTTGAAAAACAGCTCTCCCCCGTTATCATAAGTCAGAGGTGAAGGAAACACATAACACTCATCAGAAACAAATAAATTATCAGAAATCAGCTTGTTCTCCGGTAAAGAAAACGTATAGGCGGCAGTTCTTTGCAGGTTCACAAATTCCGTGTTCCACAAACTTCCAATGTCTTCTTCCGCTATATTTACATGCGGTAAAGAACGCCTGATGATTGAACCGTCAACTGTCCCGAATAACAGACTTGCCTCTTCGTTAATTAGTGAGACTACAGGACTATGGATTATCTGCTTCGAAGTAACTAAAGGATAGCCTGAAAGTTGCTGAAAACCGCTATCGATTCCACTGAGCGTGTTAGGATAAGCAGTCGAGAGTATCTCTTTATAACCGTTATTATTTATATCAATCGCAACTGAGCCTAATGGTATTCTGTTATTATCAACTTCATCCTGTTCTTCATTATCATCCTCCGTTTTATCAGGTATATCTGTAAAGATAATTTCACCGGCATAGTTGATCACTTTTAAACCTGCCATACCTGACACTATTATGTCTAAGAAGCCATTATTGGTGATATCACTTAATACCGGCACGGACGTTATCTCATCCTCAAGATACAGTGGGAAACCGGTAACTAAGCTCCCATCCCGGTTAAACAAATAGATACCGTCGTTGGTAGTTATCAGAATGTTATCTTGATAGTTCTCTGATCTTTTGTTAACAGCATCTTTCTGTCTGGTGATAGGCGCTAAAAGAGCATTGTTAACTTGCCGGCTATCCAGATCTAAAGCGATGTTTTTGTTTAGTTTTTGGTTGGTAAGATCAATAGTCTTTAATCTGTTTTGACCTGCTGCCTCTGTTAGTATGTACAGCTTCCCATTTTTTGTCATCATGTTAGTAACAATCGTTGTCTGCGGAAATACCATCCTTTTTATCAATCTCAGATTAACATCGTAGAAAACAACGATCGCTTCGTCCCTGTTTTGCAAAGCAGTAATTAAGTAAACGCTTTCACCCCATCTTTCTTCATCATTGTCCGGTCTGATGATGACTGGATGAGTTGCCCATTCATATCCGTTGTGCGTCAGAGATACATCTTTACCGTCCGGAGAAAAACGGAGCAACCTGCTGACAATTTGCTCAACTTCGCCTATCTGCCTGCTGTTATGCTCCGGAACAAAATAGGAGCCATATTCGGGCGAATATACGTACAGCTGAGGTATAGAATCTGTCTCTACCGGATAACCCGGCACACTGAGCTCGGCAACTTTCATGAAAACTTGTCCCGAACGGGTTGGGATGAATAGCATTTCCTCGCAACTGCACTCATGCCCCGATACACCTATCGGATAAGCGTCATCTCCTTGATAGTCATAGTCGATAGTCTTTGCCGTATTAACCGAAAACTTCATCGTCGGGCCTGATTCACTAATCTCGAAGATCTCAACATCTACATTCCCGTAGAAGCTTTCGGCATAAGGTATAGATATCGAACCATCCTGCCTGATCTGGTATCCAAAATAGTCATTATGCCCCTTCCTGTATGAATCATAGGGAGAACCACGCATATAAAGATTGGGCATACTCGAGCGGAGATGCTGGATTCCATAAGCTTCGATTAAAGTGACTCCTTGATGCTCAGGATTAGCATTTACCATATTATCCTTGAAATTGCTCCTGATAACATTTTCATCAATGTGCCAGACCAGGATGCCCGAACCTTTAATATACAACTCTACTTCCGGCCCTCCATAGCCCGGTAGATAAAAATCCCAGTCACACCCCCTATAGGTGTTCTTCATAAAGTTGAACCGGGGTACAATCTCGAAAGGAGGATCATAATAGTCCTGCTCCCCCTCCGGCAGCAATTCAAAGCTAAACCTTGGTTGCTCACCCAACTTGGCTCCATCAGGATTCTGTTCTCTGTTTTCAATTAAATAGTATTCTCCGTCAGATATAGGAAGTTTATAAAGTCGAGGATTTATCGGATTTTGCTCACTCTCAAACTCAGGCACTAAAGGCTTCATAAATGGGAAATCTAATCTGGCATCGACTAGATCACCGGATATTACCTCAGCTTCCTCCCAGCCCATCATATATCGCGGCCATGCAGATAAATAAGGCGGAACATAGCCGCTCGCATTCCAAGCACCCGTCCCCATCAAACAGAAATTCCCGGCTCCGGCTGCTCTTCCTAAAGAAGACACATTACCAAAAAGAGTCGGTAAACCTAGCTGTCGCCCAAAAAGATAACATAACAGACCATAGACGCTATAATTTGTCTCCTCTTCTTGGTTGATGTGGTTCTGGTGCGAAGCGGCTACTATTACTTCTTTAATATATACATCGTCATTAGTCGAAAGACCGGGATAATCATCATTTTCCGGGTCTAAAACTGCCTGGAGTAGCCTGCGATTGATGAACGAACTGGGAATTGAATTAGGATTTTCACTGTATACATCGGTCTCTTTGCCTGCTCCGGAATGAAATATTATGAATGAATCGTATTCTGTGAAATCTACTAGCGGATCGACCTTGTTGATCGTTTCCCTAATCATCCTGATTCTTCTTAATAGACTTCTACCGGCTTCTCCGTAATGTTCAATCCCGTTATCCATCATTACTAAAGTGTCTAAAACCGTATAATTAATCTCAAATTGTTCTTTAGATGCGTCCAAATAGTAACTTTGTAAATGGAACATGTGCCTGTCGATAAAATCATGGATCCGATAGCCGGGATTAGCGAGATAATCTTGGTTTGTTATTGTGTCTTCAAACTTCGCATCAGGGAACTCAACCATCAATACCAATACATGTTCCGGTAGCTTAATCTCCTCATAGCCGGTACCAAACTCCGATATACCTCGAACCTCACTCTCTGCTGAACCGGAAAGCCTGGCTGCCGGCCCGAATATTTCAGAAATACCGCTGTTTTCCAGGTCGAATACGGTATCCGGATCTCTTGACTCGCTGATTTCCAGAAAACCGAACGGCGTCACATCTAAACCACTCAGGCTCAAAGCCATGAGGCTCGCGAACACTATTATCAATATCTTCATTCTGTAATTATCCATCGTACATTGTAAATCATACATTATTTCTCACCGTGCGCTCGTATCCTATTTTCTACTATTTTATCATCCTCTCACTAAACTCTCAACTCTCAACTCTAAACTCTCAACTCTCAACTCTCAACTCTAAACTGGCCAAAGGCCACAGGCCACAATTCTCAGCTGTTCTTATAAAACGACCTTCTACAAAATTGTATCCCAACCAATACAATCAGGGTGATCAGGAAAAAGTGTAGATCTGATGTGTCGAATTGCCTTATATACAATTGAGAGACTTATTTTTTGTCAACTAGAAAGATAAGTAGATGAAAAATATGAGTAACAACCCCGAAACGCCTCCAGCTGAAACTCCGCAACACCCCTTAAAAGAGGAAACGCCCTCTTACCGGGGAGATAAGAGGGCGTTAGGAGGGCATTCTATGTAGGGTGTGTTGTGTGTGTGCTCTTTTTAGTATTTATTGCTAACTATTATAAAGCTCATCCTCATTGCATTTGCAAAGATTTTTAAATCCATATTGGGGAGCCCATTTTCCTGGCTCAGTTTTCTTATTGAGAATCAACTTCACTCTTTTAATCTCTATATTACAGTTTGGACATAGGTGTTTCCCTTCAGTCCCAATTTCGTGGGCTAGCTTCGCTGCAAACGTTCTTTTCTTTGCCATTTATCCTCCAAACTTTGATTACGTGGACAATAAGAGCGCAACGGGTTATTCTGTCAACTAAATTCGTCATTTTTTTAAACTTTTTATCGGTCGTATATCGTCTAAAGCCCATCATGACTGGATTTAGATCCCTGAAAAAATAATTAATTTTTCTTGGTTAGCCTCATATATAAACCCAAATTCATCCTCAATATCCTAGTTTTTGTTCCCAAAATATATAATATCGAGACTCAATCTTAACTTCTGCCCAATCATTGGTATGGTTTAAATCTCGAGGGCTTTGCTATATTTCAAATCTCCTATCCAAATAATCCCCCCGAATAAACGGAACGCTGACTTTTTAACCCGTGAAACCTTTTTTCTGTTTAACCGGGTCAGTCGGCTGGCACGCCGGCTTCAGCCGGTAATTTAATCATCCCCTCGAGTGTCTTTACTAAAATCATACATTGTAAATTATACATTACTTATCATTGTCATGAGCGTTTACTATGTTT
>PWNZ01000257.1 GCA_003564135.1 Candidatus Cloacimonadota bacterium | reverse complement strand
GATGATTAAATTACCGGCTAAAGCCGGCGGACCAACCGACTGAAAGTCAGCGTTCCATTAATCTGGGGAATCTGAGAAATCTGCGGGAGATATTTTAAACATAGTAAAATCTTAAAGACGAGTTGACGGCGAAATCGACTTATTTCTACGGAGTCTCATTGTTCATTGCCGAAGGCTCTCCGCCCTACGCTCTTTTCTACGCTCTAAACTTCCTTCCGTTGTTCATTGTTTTTTTATTCGTGTTCATTTGTGGATAAATATTTGGTTCCGGCTTGTCCGGTTTAGGCTATATCATGAGATAAGGGTGATCTCAACCGAACAGCAGAGCCAGCTCCCTGATTAGTTTAACTGCTACCATTGTAGAAGCTCCGCTATGGTCATAGTCGGGAGATAGCTCAACAATATCCGCACCTACTATATTGCTTCCTTGCAGTTTTAGTAAACCTTCAAGCAACTCATTAAAGCTTAATCCTCCCGGCTCAGGAGTTCCGGTTCCGGGTAAATAGGCCGGATCCAATACGTCTAAGTCTAATGTAAGGTAAATGGGATTATTTTTGGGTAATTCTGTGATCTTTTCCAGCGAAAAAGGATAGAAATTGGTATTCTTTTCCGCCCACTCGAACTCTACTTTCTGTCCCGATCTTATTCCGTATTGATAAATGTTTTGGGGATTGATATGGTTACAAACAAGCTTGATAACCGAAGCATGAGAGAGTTTTTCGCCTAAATAGTGTTCTCTAAGGTCAGTATGGGCATCTATGTGAATTACCGAAATCTCAGGATATTTTCTTGCATAAGCCTTTATTATGGGATAGCTGACAAGATGTTCACCACCGCATGATAGTATTTTTTTCCCGTCTTCTAATAATTCTTCGGCCTTAGCTTCTATCAGTTGCATTGTTTTGGCGGTATTCCCGAAAGGTAGTAACAGGTCTCCATAATCGCCGATCAGCTTGTTTTCCAGATCTTTTTTTTGATAAGGAGAGTATGTTTCAATACCTTCAGACATAGCCCTAACGGCATGAGGTGCAAATCTGCTGCCCGGCCTAAAAGTGACGGTCCCGTCGAATGGCAGGCCGAGAAAAACAATTTCTGCTTCAGATAATTCGCTATTGAATCCGAGAAACTTATCCATCTTAGCTGACCATCATTATGTATTATCTAAGCATTTCTTGGACGAAGTTAGGCAAAGAGAAAGCGGCCTTATGCAGACTGTCGTTATAGTAGTTGAGTTTCAAGCTATCTTCTGCAAATCTTGCTTGTTGAAAATCTTTGATGGGGCAATTCTTTTTACTTCCCATCGTAAATGACCATAACCCTGACGGATATGTAGGTATAGCGGCCAGATAGAGGCTAGTTACAGGGAAAAGAGTCTTAAAGTTGGCCACGACCTGCGGAAGAATGCGAGAAAATGAATCAATAAATGGTGTCTCTGATTGAGTAGTCAATATTCCGTCGTCAGTCAGGATTCTATGGCAATTGCGATAAAAATCCGGGCTAAACAGTCCTTCGGCAGGACCGACGGGGTCTGTCGAATCTATCAATATAAGATCATAGCTATCATCAGTTTGGCTAACATATTTAATACCGTCACCAACTATAACTTTAGCTTTGTTGGAGTTAAAACCTAAGGCGACCTGTGGAAAATATTGTTTGGATGCGGCAATTACCTCTCCGTCGATCTCGACTAAAACAGCATGCTCAACCGAAGGATGGCGCACAACCTCCCTCAAGGTACCACCATCTCCCCCACCAATAATCAGAACTTTTTTAGGGTCGGGATGAGTATATAGCGAAGGGTGAGCTAACATCTCATGATAAACAAACTCATCTTTCTCACTTAGCATGACCAAACCGTCAAGTAGCATCATTTTGCCGAAATCTTCAGTATCTATTATATCTAAGTTTTGATATTCGGTTTTTTCTTTATATATTGTTTGCTTAACCTTGATTGTTAAGCCACTATTAGGTGTATGTTTCTCTGTGTACCACAATTCCATTGTTTTATCTCCTGGCTGTTATTTAATGGTTATCAGTACCATAGTACTATGCCTGAAAAAACGGCGCCGATATTCTCTACTTTATGAGATATAACGGATGTTTTGATCTCTTTTAACTCTCTTTCTCTGTACTCAAAACCTTCTTTGACCATTTTGATAACCATATCTTCAACTATTTTGCTATCTGCAACAGCTGAATACTCCATGATTAATCCTGGCAAAGATTCATCTGTGGGTATACCTATGGCTACTCCTGCTGAGATAACCTCGTCTATATTGTCCGTAGTTAGGCTGGCATATGCTACCGGCACAAAAGCACCGCCGGGCAGCTTGACGGGTTCAATCTCCCGGCAGGCCGGCGGAACAATGCTGCTTAGTCGGATGAGATTGGTGTCACCGATACCGGCATTTAATAATGAGTTATCAAAAGCATTAAGCTTGGTAGCTCCCTCAGCAAAACCTTTGGCAAAGAAATATTTATTTGGTGTTCGAGCCATTAAATTCATTTATATGTCTCCATTTCATTTAATTGTTATTAATCGCCCCGTACTATGGTTAGAACCAGGTTGCGGAGAAACGGCGTTCGCCCTATAATCCGATATCTTATTTTCAAACCAGCTTGTCACAAAATATTTCGTCGTCATTAAATATTTAATGATCACGCTGAAGCAAAGAGTGATAAATTAGCCGTCGTTTACTACTAATTCCGGTTTGTGAAGCAGCTTTTTGTCTTTAAGCTCAAACAATCCTCGTTTCATTTCCATATTACTGGATTGCTGGGATTCGAACTTCTCCTCCAAATACTTAAAAATCACCCAGGGATCTATCGATTCTCCGCAAGTAAATATATCGACAGCTGCATAATTATATTCCGGCCAAGTATGGATAGCTACATGAGATTCGGCTATAACAACCACACCACTAACGCCAAAAGGGCTGAACTCATGAAATGTGTGTCGAACTATGGTAGCCTTTGCAATTACACATGCTTCCAGCATGAATTTCTCTATTTTTCTGACATCTTTTAAGATGTCGGGATTACACTTGTAAAACTCGACTAATATTTGTCTTCCTAAAGCTTGCATTGTTCCTCCTTCAATTCTACTTACCTAACAGTCTAAGCAGATTTTTTTTCTAATCAAGAGATTTATCCCACAGCATTGTAGGTTCATACTATCATGCATGGTAAATAAACATCGTACGGTAGCGAGCTAATTACATCCTACCGTAGAAAATTGGCAGATCTGTCACGAAGGAGTGAGAATACTCAATGTTGAGGCAAAAGCAGAAACTTCTACCAAGAAAACCTCTCTGTTTTTCTTAGTGGGAAGATAATGAATGAAGTGTTGGTGCAAACAGATAATCAGTCTGTTTTTAAGCAGATTACGCCTGATCTTTTTTTCCATGGTCTTCTCCTTCATTCATTTTTTTATCAGCTAATAAATCATGGGATATCCTGTCAATTTTTTTCGGTTCATTTTGTTGGACAGTCTTTAACTTTATTTGTACGCAACACTAAACATGGTGGATCCTCTGTAGGTTCTCAGCGCTATTTCATTATTTTTGGTGTTAACTGGAACGGGCTGTGCTTAGAGAAGTTGCTAGAGTTATGCACAACCCTCAGATAAGCCGACAATTACGTAAATGCATGATAGTCAATGAACTTAGGCAATGTTTCCAACTTTATCAGAACTTATCCACAACTTACCCACACCCGTGTATAACAGCTTTATTGGCCGCAAAACCATAATGGACTTGCAACTTTTACTATAAAGAAATCCACAAAAGTATGGGGATATCTGTGTATAAGTCCGAGCAAAAAGCATCGGCTAGCACCAAATTCAATGTATCAAGTTATCCCAGAGCCTGATACATTGGACGGAGAACAAAGAGTGAAAGGCGTGAGCAGGGAGAATATAGTTGGTGCGGGTTCGAGGTTTCTTTGTTTATTGCTAAGCTCAAAAGTCCTCCCGATTTGATGATTGAAGGTGGGTTTTTCAATTGGAAATCACCGGGTACTTTCCAATTGCGAAAAGCAAGAAATTTGGGCTATCTCACGTCGTTTTCTTGAAATGGCAGATAACAGTTTATTATGAATGTGTCATTAATATATTGACATATTCATTTTATAAATTAACTTGAAACCAAGAAGAAAGTCTATAGTAAAATCAAAATATAAAGGAGTATTAACATGGCAAGGTGGTCAGAGAAACTCGGGAACAGCGTTAACTTTGCAATTGAGAAGGTAGATCACGATACATTTTTAGAGAGCTTTCTCAAAGACAGGTCGTTTCAGCCAGCCAACGAACAAGAGCGAAAAGAATTTGAAGACTTTTCATTTGTCTCTGCAGCAATGGCTTTAGCAGTCTATATTGCCTCTAAAGATGAAAAGATCAGTCATCAAGAAAAGGAGGCAATAATAGATGAGTTGCTTTATCAAATCGAGTATAGCTTCAAGGAATATGAATTATTAGCCGAAGAATTCGGGGTTCGCGACAAACGTTTAGTTAATATGTTATACGAAAGCTATAAAAACAAGATAACTGCGGGAAAGTATAATGTTGATAATGACATAGCTCTTCTAAATAAGTACTATGAAAACAACCCTTATAAAAAGAACTACCTCATCCGACTTTGCTATATCGTCGCTTTTACCGAATCTCGGAATGTGGATAAAGAATTAGAGATGACTGGTAAACTAGCCGGCAAATTGAAAGTACCAAAAGAAGAAGAATTGAGGTTAAGAAAAGAAGCCGAATCAATCGTCAGAGAACAGAAATAAACCTAACCGTTAATTAAAAAAAGGGGCAGACTCAGAGACTGTCCCTTTTTTTTGATTGCTTTTCCAGTAAAGTATCACTTCCTGAGCATTTCCTCTAATTTGACTGATCTTTCGGTTTTATCATCACGATATTTGACAATCACCGGGCAATAAATAGCTATACCATGCTCAGATGATACAGTTCTTGATCCTGAAATCACGACTGCATTGGCAGGTATTTTCAAGGGCCTGCCGGGAGTTAATTTAATAAAGGTTTCGTTAACCATATCATATACTTTAGTTGAAGCTGTCAAAATAACACCGGCAGCTATGATAGCCTTCTCGCCAATAATTACTCCTTCGTATATACCGCAGTTGCCACCGATGAAGGCATCATCTTCAATAATTACCGGATTACTGCCTATTGGCTCAATTACACCACCAACCATAGCGGCGGCGCTGAGGTGTACATTCTTACCTATCTGAGCACAGCTGCCAACTAAGGCGTGAGAATCGATCATTGTCCCATCGTCAACATAAGCACCGACATTAACAAATGCAGGCGGCATAATAGTCACACCTTTGCCGATATAAGAGCCATCCCTGACAGAACTTCCGCCGGGCACAATCCTGAACCTCTCGATGGTATTATAATCTTTTTCCGGAAAAGTATCCTTATCAAAAAAAACTTTTTTATCTGACCACTTAATAGGAACTGTCTTCCCCATGCGAAATCCTATCAGAATACCTTTTTTGACCCAAACATTAGTTTGCCAGTATGAATCTAATTTAGTTGCAGCTCTTATTCTGCCGGCATTCAGTTCTCTCTTAAACTGCTCAAACAGATGATGATCTTCATCTGAGAAGTCACCTTTCTTGTCATAAAGTTGGTTAATCTTTTCCTGTAGCAACATTAATTCTCCTTACTACTTTATATCATTTTCATATTCATCGATCCAGACAAACTCCTCAAAGGACTTCCTTGCCGGCCTTTCCATCTCTTTCTTCTGATTATCTTCATTAAGCTTTTTAACAGCTTCGGGATCATGTTCTCCAATTACTATCAGGGTAATCAGTTTCATATGGTCAGGTATATTCAAGATCTCTTTTGCTTTCTTCTCGGAATAACCTGCTATCGGATGAGCAACTAAGCCCAGATCGGTTGCCGCCATGATCAGGAAACCTGCTGAGATTCCTGTATCGAAAAGATAATAATTTCTTTTTGCCACGATACAATCATCTTTTTTATTACTGAATACTGCAACAATTAATGATCCTTCGTATGCCCATTCATTTCCTTCCGACAGAGCATCACGCATCTTTTCGAGTTTATCTTTTGATCTAACGAAAACATATCTCCATGGCTGGTTATTAAAACATGAAGGAGCTAATTTGCTTGCCCATATCAGATATTGTATTATGTGATCATTAATCGTTACAGGCTTAACAACTCTGTATGCTCTTCTGCGTTCTATAAGTTGTTTTAGTTCCATTCTACCTCCACTAATTTATTTATTTGATCTACTCTATTCTTATCGGTTCTTTAGTCGCAAGATGAACCTCACCAGCGAGCACGACGTCTTTTCCGAAGGTGATATCACCTTCTACTTGCAACTTGCTGCATCCTCTCAAAGAAGGAGCACCATAAGGGAATCTTTTTTCAAAATGATGCAGTATCTTGTAATATCTGTCATCAAGATCAATTACCGGCACGGAGCCGTCAGCAGTATCTAATGTAACCTTGTAATCGTCATCTAAACGATATGCATCTGAGCGTACTGCCAGCAAGTCGCTGGACTTTTTAACCGGTGTAAACCTCAACCGAGGTACTATCAATGCCATTGACGTTTTGAACATACTAATAGCTGCTCCCATAGCAGTTTCAATCTGCAGTACATCAACACCCTCAACATTCTTAGGATTGATGATTAGAGGGAGAATGAACTGCTTACTATCCATCTCTTTGAGATTGAGCCATATATTATTGGTGTTAAAGAAACGATAGCGGTTTATATCTTGAAAAAATCTTATTTCTTCAGACGGGCATTGTGCTACCTCCCGTAGGATTAAACTGCTTTCGGTTTGAGCAAGGTGGCCTCCCTTCTTGTCAGTTGCTTCTCGGGTACAAGCCTCCATCAGAAAGGGGAGTTTATTAACTGCCATATAGTTTAGTATTTTATTATCTACTACTGCTCCTAGATTATCGGCATTAGAGATAAAAGCATACTCTATTCCGCATTCAAGTAACAACTCCAAAACACCTGAAGATTTTAACGCTTGATAAATATCACCATGCCCGGGAGGATTCCAGTTATGTGCCGGATTTTCTTGCGACTCAAACGGCTGATAATCTTCTTTCCTTATCCGAGGATATTTATTTTGCGTAAAACTCAGCGGCATAGGGAATTCGGTAAGCTCGGGATATTTTTCTAAATAATTCAGAGTCTGGCGATTGGTGTTAAAGCTATTCATAAATAGCAATGGGACTTTGCAACCGCTTTCCTCTTTTAGTTTGAGGTTCTGCTTAACTATAATATCCAAAAAGTTTAATCTGTTCTTCACCTTAATGAGCGATTTGGCAATGCTCAAGCCCATTGAGGTACCTAATCCTCCGTTAAGCTTAATAACAGCTAGCTTGTCGAGATTAACTGGTTGATCATCTGACAGATCAAAGTAATTCGCCAGTCTATCGTCTTGTGGGGGTGTTATTGTTTGTTCGGGTATCATACCGGTCTCACCTTCGATTACTTTCTTCAGGTATTGCAAAAAGGTTTCTATGACTTCCTGATTTAACCCTTCTTCTTGCATTATCCGCCGATGTTTTTCAAATAAGCTGCTCATGAGTATTTCCTTTCTATAAATTATCTTGACCGTTAAGATACTTACCGTATCTTATCAGTCAAGAAAAAGATTGACTATTTGAGCAATTTTCCAACTTAAACCCAAATAATCACCGTCTATTTTTAGGAGGTTTAGTATGCCGTCAACTGATTATAATGAAGGTTCATTGCTTTATCCAAGCGTTGCCAATGCTGATTCGGCGACGGGACCGATAATTACTATGGAACCCGAAGAGTTTGACAAAGTAATACAGAAACTGCAAGATCTGCTGGTAATTTATGCCAAGGGCGGATTTATGCAGGCAAAATACAAGTATTTGTTTTCACATAAAGGGCTGTACTTCTTCACAAAAAGTAACGAACCTCTGAGCTTCCCCTCATCAACCCAATTTATCTTCGCAAAGAAGATTTCCTTCAGGGAATCAAATTCCATCTGAACAGATTAACAATACAAAAATGGTCGGGATGACAGGATTTGAACCTGCGACCACACGACCCCCAGTCGTGTACGCTAGCCGAACTGCGCTACATCCCGACGTTGCGACCACGATTAATAATCGAAGATATTTGACAAGCTTTTTCTGCTGATCTCGACAAGACAACCCTATATTATCTTCGTTTCAAAAAGAAACTTAAAACTAAGTTTGTTGACAGCATTCGAGCCGTTTCTTTCTGTCACGGCTGTTAGTTTATAGTTAAATAATAAGGAGAAAAAAATTGGCAATAATCGGCTTAGCAGGTGTTACTCACTATTTTGGAGACAACTGTATCCTTGACAAGATCTCATTTTCTGTTGAAGACCATCACCGGATCGGACTAGTTGGCAGGAATGGCAGTGGCAAAACAACGCTGTTAGATATTCTCGGTGGGCGTTTAACTCCAAATCAGGGCAGTATTCATAAACCCAAAGGATTGGGAATATCATATCTTTATCAATCAATGGAGCAACTAAACAGTCGTTCTTCTAATAATGAAACACGATCAACCACCGACATAGATCCCGGTACAGTATCGACTGAAGACTTGGATTTACTCAGCTACGTCATTCGGAGTCATCAGCGTGTATACGAACTGCATATTGCAATTGATGAACTCCTAAAACAAATAGCAGATGATCCGGGCCCGAAAAATTTGAAACTTCTAGATCAATATGAAAGAGAACTGCACTCACTTGATGGTTACAATATTGAGACAAAAGCTAAAACTGTCCTGCAAAATCTGGCTTTCGGTGAAGACTGCCGGCATAGACCAATAAAATCATTTAGCGGTGGTGAACAAACAAGAATCCAGTTAGCGGCTACATTGATATCGCCAGCGGGTCTATATCTGTTTGACGAGCCGACAAACCATCTGGATATTCACATGAGAGATTGGCTAGAAAGCTACCTGCTGGAAATAAAACAACCATACATTATTGTATCTCATGACAGACATTTTCTCGAAAAAACCACAAATACAACGCTCAACTTAGAAAATAAAAGTGTCACCACATACTCGGGCAACTACAGATTCTTTGAGCATGAATATTTGCGGCAACAAGAGCAACAGCAAAAAGCCTATCAAGCTCAACAGAGCTATATCGAAAAGACCCGACAGTTTATTAGAAAGAACCTTGCCGGGCAAAAGACCAAACAAGCTCAATCACGTCGTAAAGCTTTAGAAAAGATTAACCTGCTTGAAAAGCCTGACAGTGAGCAAAAACTAAACCTGTCTATCGAATCGGCAAAAAGATCCGGTAATATTGTCTTTTCTTTTGATAGAGTAAGTGTCGGATTTCCTGAAAAAAAGTTAGCCTCCGGCATTGAAAAGACTGTTTATTACCAGGACAGAGTTGCAATATTAGGTGAAAACGGATGCGGAAAGACTACTTTCCTGCAAGTGATGTTCGGCGAAATGCAACCGCTTACCGGCAAGGTAAACAAGGGTGCTTCTCTAAGCATAGGTTACTATGACCAGATGCATATTAACCTCAACCACACCTTAACGGTTGCTGAAACAATATCGGCAGCACATACAAGATGGACAAAGCACGATGTTCTTTCATATTTAGCAGGATATGGGTTTTATCAAGATGATATTGAAAAAAATGTCAACTTACTTAGCGGTGGCGAAAAAGCAAGACTTTATTTAGCGCTTTTGATCTCGGGAAAACCTAATCTGCTTATCATGGACGAACCGACAAACCACCTGGATATACCGACAATAAAAGTATTGGAACGAGCCTTGACAAACTATGACGGAACCGTGATTTTTGTTTCACAAGACCGGCTTTTCATCAATAACATCGCTAACCGTTTCTGGTTGTTTAAGAACAAACATATTATCGAGCCGATTGATTGGGAAAAAGAGCTTTTATCCAGTTTAGAAACCCCGGCTAAACATTGCAAAAAACCGGTTAAAACAAGAACTAAAGCTAACAAAAAGAAAACAAACCCCCAGCTACTAGAAAGAAAACTCAAACAAATAGGCGGTCTGGAAGATATGATTACCTCCAACGAAGAACTGCTGCTACATAAAGAAATGCAATTTACAGACAAAAAAACCATGAAAGACCGTGCCAGAATCAAAGAACTAAATAGTGAGATTGTACAATTAAGAGAGACTATATCTTCGCTCAAAAACGATTTAGAGTCTTTAGAAGAGGACTATTTATCTTGTATAGAATAATAAAACAATGAGGCCTGATAGATGAAAGTCGGATTTACCACCAGTTTCCCGGTTGAAATAATATTTGCAGCCGGTCATATTCCTATAGATTTGAATAACATCTTCATTACCGCGAAACCAATGTTGAAAATAACTTATTCGGAAAACGAGGGTATCCCTCGTAATATATGCTCATGGATAAAGGGTATTTACAATACGGTAACCAGCGGTGACATCAGAACGGTTGTAGGTGTAGTACAGGGCGACTGTTCCAATACTCACTCATTAATGTCATTATTCAAGGATAAAGGTATAGAGATTATAACCTTCTCATTCCCTTACCACAGAGACAGACAGCTTCTTAGGCAGGAAATAGATAGATTAGCAGAGTATTTTGAAGTAAACTCAACCCAAATAAAAGAAGTTAAGTCGGAACTTGATTCTATTAGGGAGATGTTAAAGGCTTTAGATCGTCTCACTTATCAGGAAAATAAGGTTTCAGGAAGAGAAAACCACTACTGGCTGGTAAACTCCTCGGACTTTTTTGGAGACCCGGCACAATTTAAGAACGAACTCTCCTCTTTTTTACAGGAGGCTGCCGACAGAAAACCAAAGACGGAAAATATCAGATTAGCCTATATAGGGGTACCCCCTATCTTCACTGATTTCTATGATTTTTTTGACCAATGGGATGCAGCAATAGTATTTAATGAAGTTCAGCGGCAGTTTTCGATGCCGTCACTTCATCCTCACATTATCGATCAATATACCTCCTTTACCTACCCCTACTCAGCTTTCGAACGCATTGATGACATCTTACCGGAACTGGAAAGAAGAAAGATCGACGGTGTGATCAGCTATTCTCAGGCCTTCTGTCATCGTCAGATAGACAATTTACTGTTAAAGAAATATTTAAAACATCCATTTTTGACTATAGAAGGAGATCTACCGGTCAATTTAGATGAAAGAACTAAGCTTCGTTTAGAAAGCTTTCTGGATATGATCCGCTTTTCAAAATGACAATCACTAACTTTCAAGTCCAGGAACATATAGCTGTTGAGTTTTCAAATTACCTCAGCAGGTCTTTACCCCTATAGTTCAGCTGTAGATAAGTTTTTGATTGACTTGTAAGGTCTAAGCTAAATCATGTTTTCTTAAATTAAGTGAATCTTGAGAGGTAAAATGTCCTATATTAAATCCAATATGAAGAGAACACATCTGGCAGAAGAGGTGTCATCCCATCATATTGAAAGCCGTGTTAACTTGATGGGATGGGTTCATCGCCGTCGTGATTTAGGTAACCTAATATTCATCGACCTGCGAGATGTCAGTGGTATTGTTCAGCTGGTATTTCATCCTGACAATACAGAACTGCACAGTAAAGCCCATAAACTACGTAATGAGTTTGTGATCGGCATTACGGGTCAGGTAGTCAATAGAAAGGAAGGAAATATAAATCCCAACATGAAAACAGGGATGCTGGAAGTTGAGGTCAGTGAACTGATAATCTTCAGTGAATCTGAGCCTTTACCACTGCAAATTAATGAAAATATTCTACCCGAAGAAGAACACCGCTTAGAATACCGCTATTTAGATCTGCGTAGGCATAAACTGCAAAATAATATTATTACCCGTCATAAAATTATCTACCACATACGAAAGTTTCTTACCGAGCAAAACTTCTATGAGATAGAAACACCTATCCTGATGAAAAGCACACCGGAAGGAGCCCGAGACTACGTCGTACCGAGCAGAATATATCCCGGAAATTTCTTTGCTTTGCCTCAATCACCGCAGATATATAAACAACTGCTAATGATAAGCGGTTTTGACAGGTATTTCCAGATAGCACGCTGCTTCAGGGATGAAGACCTGCGAGCCGATAGGCAGCCTGAATTTACCCAGCTTGATTTAGAGATGAGCTTTATTGAGGAAGAAGACATTTTCAATCTCATGGAAGCCATGTTTAAGCTGTTGTTTAAAGAGCTTTTAGATGTAGACTTGCCGAAATTTCAGAGAATGTCATATAAGGAAAGTATGGAACGTTTCGGATGTGATAAGCCCGATGTCAGGTTTGGAATGGAACTGACCGACCTCACTTCAGTATTTGAACAGTCCGCTTTCAAAGTATTCAAATCAGCTATTGAAAAAGGTGGTAGTGTAAGATGCATCGTCGTCCCTAATGGCGCAAGTTACAGCAGAAAAAAGATAGACGAACTGACAGACATTGCTAAACATTTAGGCGGTAAAGGATTAGCTTTCTGTAAGGTCAGCAACGGCAGCTTAGAAAGTGGAATATCTAAATTCATATCTAAACAAGAATCAATAAACATGCTGGATAAAAACGGGGCTAAGGACAACGATCTAATTCTTTTCGCAGCTGATTCCAATAAAATAGTTTTCAAAGTTCTCGCTGAATTGAGGAATAGTTTAGCTAAATCATTAGGTTTAATCACACCTAACACCTACAGTTTCTTATGGATAACGGATTTCCCACTTTTCATTTTTGACGAAGAGAAATCACGATGGGAAACAGCTCATCACATGTTTACTTTGCCCAAAGAAGAACATCTCAAGTATTTCGATGAAAAAAAAAACTGGGGCAATATTGAAGGACATCTTTATGATTTAGTATGTAACGGCGTTGAGCTTTCTTCAGGCAGTATCAGATGCCATCGCTACGACATACAGAAAAAAATATTCAGCGTCTTGGGGTTCACTGAACAAGAACTTAACGATAAATTCGGTTTCTTCTTAGAAGCTCTTAAGTACGGGACTCCTCCTCACGGCGGGATAGCTCCCGGTATTGACAGGGTAGTTATGTTGATGACCGGTGCCGATTCAATTCGGGATGTCATTCCTTTCCCTAAGACCTTGAAAGCGGTCGATCTAATGAGTGATGCACCTTCAGGGATTTCAGAAGAACAACTCAACGAATTATCTTTGCAAATACATAAGCAAAAGAAAGAATAAATAGCTGGATATGATAAAAAAAATAGCAGTTCTGACTTCAGGGATAAGCAGAGGTTCAAATTTCACCGCTATCGCAGATTACTTTTCACATAATAATATCCCAATTGAAATAGGATTCATAGTTATCACCCGGAAAAGTGCACCTGTAATCGACAAAGCTGAGCAACGAAACATAGAGTCCGTCCACATCAGTACGAAAGATATGGATGTTTTCGAGCAAACTTTATTGAAGCATTGCATGCGCAAGAAGATCGCCCTGATTGCTTTAGCAGGTTTCTTAAAAAAGCTGTCACCGGGTTTTATTAGCACATTTGACAAACCTATCCTCAATATCCATCCGGCCTTGTTGCCTAATTATGGCGGGAAAGGGATGTATGGATTAAGTGTTCATCAGGCGGTCTATCAAGCGGGCGATCAATATTCAGGCGCTACTATCCATTATGTGAATGAATCCTATGATGAAGGTGATATCTTAGCCCAAAAAACAGTAGATATCTCAGATTGTCTTTCGGCTGAGGAAATCGCTCAAAAAGTTCTCAAGATTGAACACCGCATATACGCACCGGCTATTATCAAAGCCTTAGAAAAAACCGAAAGCTAAACTTTGAGGCATCAATAAGAGATGAAAAAGGTTGCTATCGCTACTTTAGGTTGTAAGGTTAATCAATACGATTCTGCCTGCATAGCCGACGAATTCGAGCAAAACGGATATCAGATGGTAAGCTATGATGACCACTCAGCTGACATCTATATCATCAACACTTGCACCGTTACAAATCGAACAGACTTTAAATCACGTAGCCTGATCAGGAAAGCTCTCGAAAGAAAAAAAGAGAGTCATGGGGTCAAAGTCATTGTCACAGGTTGCTACTCACAACTCAAAAGCCAGGACATAGAAAAAATAGGCAATGTTGATTTGATAACCGGTAATGATGAAAAAAGTTCGCTGTTAGATCTGCTCATCCAAGTTTCTGGCCGTCAGTCATTAACAAAAGCTCTAAAAATTAAACAAGCAGACACGTTAAACTCCCCTTCAACACATAAACTGCCCGGAAGAGCTAGGGCATTTATCAAAATTCAAGACGGTTGTGATTTCTATTGTGCATACTGCATAGTCCCATTCGCTCGTGGTAAACCACGCAGCAGAACACCGAACAGTATTATCTCTCAGGTTAAGAAGCTCATAAACTCGGGATATAAAGAGTTTATTATTACCGGTATTAACACGGGGCTTTACCATTCCAACATCTCATTTACACAACTATTAACAATGCTTGAAGATATTGATGGCGTGGAAAAAATCCGTATTAGTTCTTTAGAACCACAACTTATCGGGCAGGACTTAATATCCTATTTCAAAAACAGCAAAAAACTCTGCCCTCATTTTCATATTCCGCTGCAGAGCGGAAGCGATAAGCTGCTCCAGTCAATGAACAGAAATTACAACACCTTTTATTTCAGAGAACTTCTCTCCGAAATAAAAAAAACCACCCCTCATGCCGCTATCGGAACCGATCTGATAATAGGTCTGCCTGGAGAAACAGAAGAAGATTACCAAACCACCTATAACTATATAAAGGATATGCCACTTACGTACGTTCATGTTTTCCCTTACTCCATAAGAGACAAAACTGCTGCGGCACTAATGAAAAACCAAGTCCCGTCAAGGATTACTAAAGAAAGATGTAAGGCTATCTTGGAGCTGGCGGAGAATAAAAAGAAAGATTATATTAGAGGATTGATCGAGTCTGAAGCCAAATTAAGCGGGATCATTGAGAATAAAACAGATTCTTGGTGGACGTCGCTGTCCGACCATTACATAAGGATTTATATTAAGGATAACTGTTATCATACCGGAGATTTAGTCGCAGGCTCAGCAATCAAAGAATACAAAGATGGTATCATGATTACCTGATTAGTTCTTTCAGCCTTTCTAGATGCTATAGCAGTGTATACCGGAACACCATACTGCCGACAGTAGGTTATCCCCCGACCATATTTTCCCTTACAGCGAAATCTTACTGTAGTAAGTGATTTCACAGCACTTTTTTGAGCTAGCTCACACCGTTCCAGGGGTAGACTTTATCAATATATCTTGACCTTTAAGCTAAAGTTAAGAAAATGGAAACTCAGTATTTTTAAGGCAGATTATCATGGAGGATATAGAATATGATTAGAACCGCCGAATGCGTTACTCCAATGCATCCTGATAAAATGTGTGATCGGATTTCCGATGCAATTCTGGACGCTACATTGAAAGGAGACGCTAACTCAAGAACAGCTATCGAGGCAATGGGAGGACACTCAATTGTCACTGTGACCGGAGAAATGACTACTAATTCTTATGTTAATATACTGGACATAGTCAAACGTATCGTTGTTGATAAAGTTGGTGTTCAAAGTAATATAGTCAGACAATCGCCTGAAATAGCCCGAGGTGTCGATTCAGGTGGAGCCGGAGATCAAGGGATCATGGTTGGTTATGCTTGTTCCGATAATGAAGCTATGATACCTACTGAGCTTTTCTTAGCGCGGCAGCTTTGCAAACATATATACCACGAATACCCCTATGATGGCAAGACACAGATAACTCTTTCCAATAATAATAAGATCTCTGCTGTCGTAACAAGCTTTCAAAACTCGGAAAAAGACACATTAAGCTGTCTAACCGAGGAATGGGCTAAACAAAATAATATCGAGCTGCCGGAAAAAATGCTCTTTTTCAACCCAGCAGGGGATTGGGATGTAGGTGGTTTTGATGCAGATACAGGGCTTACCGGCAGAAAATTGATCATAGATAATTATGGTCCTCGCATACCTATTGGTGGTGGAGCTTATTCCGGCAAGGATGCCACTAAAGTTGACAGAAGTGCTGCCTACATGGCTCGCAAGATTGCCGTCGATATACTGCACAAAAAAGGTGCTAAGGAAGTTCATGTATTTTTAGCTTATGCTATCGGTATAGCCGAACCGGTTATGGCCATTGCCAAGATAGACGGCAAAGATGAAAAAATAAAGGGCTATGACTTAACTCCAAAAGGAATAATTGACTTTTTAGGGCTGACCAAACCAATATTCGAATCTACGGCAGAGTGGGGACATTATGGTAATAGTTTCCCATGGGATCGACCGGTTAAATAGTCGACTGAAGCTTATCAGAGAAACATGACATTGGTTAAGCACGAAAAAGTTTATAGCATATTAATGGGCTAAGATGAATTGGAATCAATATCTGACAAATAACGAACTAAAAGTCACTTTTTTTGTGGTTATGATTACCTTGGTCGGTTTTTCGTATAGATTTGTTCATAAAGACCATGACCGACCGGAAATGTCAGAAAAGATATCTGAAGCCATATCTCAACCCTACCAAGTGATCTTTGACATCAATACAGCTACTGCGCAAGAACTAATGACTATTTCCGGTATCGGCAAAACTCGAGCAGAAGCTATTATTGAATTTAGAGACGAAAACAAACCTATAAGTATAGAGGATGTGATCGATGTTCACGGTATTGGCCCGAAAACTTTAGAGAATATGCGAGGTTATTTTTATGCCGATAATGATTGATAATCTGTCTGCTATTTCTCCAACCATTACCTTAGCCGAATTGTTTGAAAACCAAAAACATTATTTAGCAGCCTATGCCATCTATAGATTCCTGAGTATCCATAATTCGGATCTTGAAATCTCCGACAAGCTTAAGTCTTTGCGAACCAAAGCTTTTACTAATGGTCACAAGACTGATAATCCTCAACTGCTTTCATACATTTTTGACGAAGAAGAATACTTCCAATTAGGCATTCTATGCGACGAAAGGTTTTCATTAGTAAAACAAGCATTAGATATATTATTGGACAAGGATACCTGTGAACTTGACATTATTGAAACTCAGGATGAACACCTGTATTCCGACTTAGAAGACCGGATTAGCTCTGAATGGCAAGAGATTCTCTCCACCGAAAAAGATGAAAAGGCCAAAATGAAAGCAGAAAGTATTAGTCTTGACAACATTGATTGGTCTAATATAAAGTTGTCTGACTTCATCCAGTTTCTGGTCAACCTTAAATGTGACGACAGAACTCTTGATAAACTGAAGTTAGCTGAGATTATGGAGCTGTTTTTCAGTCATTACAGCCAGATAAAAAATAATGACGAAGATTAACAAGAAAGTTTCTGTTAATAAACTATGTGCAGCTTGCGCAAATAAGTGTAAGCAGTATGAGGACGTTACTCTGGTCTCGTGCCCTAAATATAGATACGAGCCTGTTCAGCAATGTCTTCCTTTTTGGAACTATAAACGATTAATAAAAAAAAACAAGAAAGGAGATTAGCCATGAGAATCATAGCGGGCGAGAAAAAAGGATTCAAACTTTTCACACTTCCCGGTGAAAAAACACGACCTACAACCGATTTTGTTAAAGAAGCCATCTTCTCTATAATATTTGATTGTGAAGGCATGAAAGTGCTTGATCTCTTTTCAGGAAGTGGATCATTAGGATTAGAAGCTCTTAGCAGAGGAGCTGAGCATCTCGACTTAGTCGACCTCTCGGAAAAAGCTGTTCGGATCATGCAGAAAAATATTGAGAAGCTTGAGTATCACGACTCGGCTCACATACACAAGTCCAAAGCTGATAGCTACATCAAAACAAACAAGCAAAGATACGATCTTATCTTTGCCGACCCACCATACAATAAAAACCATCTTAACAAAACAATAGCTGAAATAGTTGAGCATAAGATCATCACTCGAGATGGAACTCTGATCATTGAACATTCATCTTCAGAAAAAGTTGAAAAACACTGGCACAGGATCATTAATAAACAGAAAAGATACGGCAGTACAATGGTGACATTTTTAGCTGCCGGAAAACATGATCATTAGCCAGACAATTTGCCCCGGTAAACCAAAAATTCTGTAGTCTGACAATGGTTAAATCCTTTTCCGGATGACGCATTATTATTTCAGGGTAGATGAGTGATAGTCAACTGGACTTTGCGCTAAAAGATGAACTCGAGATCATAGAATGTATGATGTATATTGTTAAGGATTGACTAATCGTATTATACCTATGGACAAGCCAAAACCAAAATGTTGCAAATATGAAAGAGCAGGGACCCAGTTAAGTAAAAAAGACGATTTAACGGGTTAAAATGCTCTTGAGACCTATAAATCAAGCTCTGGAAGAGCTTGTTACACAAGCTTTGAGACACAACCGTTGTATCAAGCTCATCAGGTTTTTTGTATCAAGCTCATCTTGAGCTTGGCCTTTATGTCTCCAGACCATCTTGGTCTGGTTGTTTCGAAATATTCTGCCAAAAAAATCATGAATTTGATTATTAAGGTACTATTATGCATACGTGCTTATGATTCTGTTATGTCAATGGTTAAAGCACGGATAAGTTAATAAATAATTTAGGTAACCAAAGGAGCAACCTTGATTAAAATATATAATACCCTTAACCAAAAGAAAGAAGATTTCAAGCCGACATTTCCCGATAGAGTTAGTATGTATGTCTGCGGACCTACAACCTATGATTACTTCCATGTAGGTAATGGTAGAGCGTTTCTCTTTTTTGATGTAGTTCGCAGGTTTTTTCAATATGCGGGATACAAGGTACTTTATGTCCAAAACATTACCGATATAGACGACAAGATCATCCGTAAAGCCAATGCAGAGAAGGTACAAATTGCCGAGATTACTAAGAAATACATCAAGGCATTCAAAGAAGATATCAAAGCCTTAGGAATAAAAAACGCAACTTATTTTCCCAAAGCAACCGAATACGTTGGCAAGATGATTGAGTTTATAAAATCATTAGAAGACAACGGATACGCCTATCATAGTGAAGGTGATGTCTTCTTTTCAGTTGAACAGATTCACGATTACGGTACACTTTCGAGGAAGAAGCTTGATGATTTAGTAGCAGGTGCCAGAGTAGCTGAAAACACTGCTAAAAAAGCAGCGGCCGACTTTGTTCTCTGGAAGAAAGCTAAACAAGGTGAGCCTGCATGGGATAGCCCTTGGGGCAAAGGAAGACCGGGGTGGCACACCGAATGCGTAGTTATGGCCAATTACCTGTTATCGAAAGAAAACAAAAAGAGTGATAGCGCCACCAAAGTATTTGACATCCATGCCGGTGGTGTTGATCTGGTGTTTCCACATCATGAAAATGAAATTGCTCAAGCGAAGGCCGGATATAATAGCCATTTAGCCAACTACTGGATGCATAACGGCTTCATTAACATCGAAGGCGAAAAAATGTCCAAAAGTCTGGATAATTTCCTAACGATAAGGAATATTCTAAAAGAATATGACCCAGAAGCTATACGTTATTTCTACTTGTCAAAACACTATCGCAGTCCCATAGATTTTAACGAGCAGATAATCAAAGAATCTACTACAGCTGTTAACAAACTGACCAGGCCATTGAAAGACTACCTGCAAAAGGAAAAACAATTACCTGTAAGAGCAAAAATAGATCCGCAGGTGAAAAAGGATTTCGATACTGCCATGAAAGACGATTTCAACACAGCCAAGGCCTTAGCAGTACTATTTGAACTCGCTAAAGAGATAAACATCTCTCCACAACCAGTTGATGATAAAGTCGCCACCCTCTATAAATTAGGCAGTGTCTTAGGTTTTTTTAGCAATGTTGACCAAAAAGAAAGCCAAGAAGATAATGGAGAAACTACCCAGCAGTTGATAAATCTCTTAATCGAGTACCGGAATAAATTTAAGCGAGAAAAGAACTACGTCTATGCTGATATGATAAGAGAAGACCTAGCCAATTTGGGATTCATCCTTAAAGACACCAAAGACGGTACGGTGGTTGAAAAAACCTGATTAATACTAGCTGAACACTGAGGAGTGCTAAATGAAGTTTTTGCTTACTGTAGTCATTGCTACGATACTAATATCGACATCACAAGCCGACATGTGTTTGATAGATCGTGCTCGTGAAGTCGAAAAAGCTAATTGGCGCTTAGTGCCTGGTGAAACACTCTATAAAATAAAGATCATTGTAAATAGAACCGAAGAAATTGTCTACGAATCGGAAGTGATTATTGCACATAAACTTGATGACCAGGGCAAAATTGTCAACGAGGTTATCAAAAAAGATGTTCAAGAAGAAGAGAGTAGGATAGGACAAGAACGTTTAGAAGCAATTCTCAATAGAGATATGACCCCGAAAAAAGAAGGATTCTTCCTTACCGGTGAAGAGGATAATCCCATAATTAAACCTTTGCAGGAAACTGCCGAAATTGAAGGCAAAACTTGTAGCGGATTTGAATTTGTCTACACAACCAAACTTGACGGAAAAGAAATGACCTTCGAAGGTGTCTTATGGATAGACGAAAAAACAGGAGCGCCGGCTTTCTCGTCTTCAAAAGCTGTTAAGACTCCTATGTTCGTCGGAGATATTAAAGTCGAACAAACTTTTTTCTATGATCCAAAAACAGAAATCGGTTACATAACCAAACTAAGAACCTTGACGGATATCAATATACCCTTAAGAAATATGACAATGGAGATTACAGAAAAATATTCTAAATATTGGAATTATGAAGAAAAATCAGAATCATATACAGAGTAAAAATTTTATCTCGTTTAAGAAGTTATAAACGTAATTTGCATATTATTAATATAGTGTTTATATATACAAATAATCTTATATAATCACTTGTTGTCTTTAGTGCGTATTGTGTTTATTATACGTATTCATTTTTACCAACTACATATAATGCCTAGTTGAATATGACATTGTCATTACAGTAGGAATTTCTCAGGAGCAGCGAAATAGTGAGCTATGCACTTTGCCCGACAGAAAAAGGCAGAATAGCTGGCCAACACTTGGAAGCATTGGCACTGATAAGGATTTACGGAGAGCATTATCAGTGTTAAAATATCGAATATTTATTTAATTATTGCTTTGGTGCGCATAGAGAAGTCGATGGGACAGTCTTGCTATTTCCTACAAGAAATGCTGTCGCTAGATTCTGCTTACTTTTATACGCTAGAGTCGGGTAAAATAAGAGTTGACAAGAGATCGATGAAATATAAATTGTATTTGAGTTGAAATGTAGTTAGTTTTCGGTTGGTATTATCAATAACCATAGATTATAATAGACGGTAAGTATTTAGACAGTATGCTCCGGTTTCAATGCAGCAGGACTTTGTCGACCAGACAGGTTCAATTAACTGACTAGAGGTTGTTTAATTCTGTAATGGACCTAACATTATCTCTATCTCGCTTAAGAGGAACGAGGTGTTCTAACTTAAGAATAGTTTCGATCCTTTGGACTTTAAGCTGCAAGACTGTGACATCCGATTAAGGCAGTAACACAAGTTGCAATATTTAATCAATAATCAAGTTAGACTATACAAAGGAGAAAATGATGAACGGAAAAAAGAGAGTATATCTTTTTGGCGGTGGGAAAGCCGAAGGTAAAGCGACCATGAAAGATCTACTTGGCGGTAAGGGAGCCAACTTAGCCGAGATGAATTTAATTGGGCTGCCTGTACCGGCCGGATTTACGATCACTACAGAAGCATGTGCAGAATATTATGAACAGGGCAAGGCTGAAGTAAAACGATTATTAGAGAACGGTGTCGAGAACGCAGTTAAGCATAGTGAAGAACTGATGGGATCGAAGTTTGGAGATATTAATAATCCACTATTATTGTCAGTAAGATCAGGGGCTAGAGTATCAATGCCCGGAATGATGGACACGGTATTGAATTTAGGTCTTAATGATGATGCAGTAATCGGATTAGCTAAGAAAACCGGTAACGACAGATTTGCTTGGGATTCCTATCGTAGATTCATCCAGATGTTCGGCGATGTTGTTTTGGGTATGAAACCAGCCTCCAAAGAGGACGCCAACCCGTTCGAAGCTGTCATTGAAGAACTTAAACAAGAAAAAGGTGTAGAAAAAGACATCGATCTTACCACTCTCGACCTGCAAGAAATGGTTACTAGATTCAAAAAAGCGGTCAAAGAAGCAACCGGAAAGGAATTTCCGGAAGATCCGTGGGACCAACTATGGTCTTCTATAATGTCCGTTTTCGACAGCTGGAATACCGATAGGGCAAAATATTACCGCATGATGCACGGCTATCCTTCTGAATGGGGTACAGCCGTTAACGTGCAAGCAATGGTTTACGGTAATATGGGAGACAACTCGGCTACAGGCGTTGCCTTTACACGTGACGCTGCTACAGGTGAAAATGTCTTCAACGGCGAATACTTAATTAATGCTCAAGGTGAAGATGTTGTTGCCGGTATTCGAACACCTCAGGAGATTACTGTAAAAGGTTCTCTAAAATGGGCTGAGCTACAGGACATTAGTGAAGAAGAAAGGAAACAAAACTATCCTTCTTTAGAAGAAACAATGCCAAAAGTATATAAAGAGTTAGATAAATATCAGAAAAAACTGGAGCAGCATTATCGAGATATGCAGGATTTAGAATTTACAATCCAAGAAGGTAAACTCTGGATTCTCCAAACAAGGAACGGCAAAAGAACCGGAGCGGCTATGGTAAAAATCGCTATCGACATGCTTAATGAAGGTATGATAAATGAAAAGACAGCGTTATTGCGCGTCGAAGCTAATAAGTTAAACGAACTGCTACATCCGGTATTTTCACCTGACGCTATCAAGAAAGCTGAAACAATATCCAAAGGCCTACCGGCTTCACCTGGCGCTGCAAGCGGACAGATAGTATTCTTTGCTGACGAAGCAGCAGAATGGGCACAAAAAGGCAAAGAAGTAATTTTGGTCCGCAAAGAAACCTCCCCAGAAGATTTAAGCGGTATGAATGTTGCTAAAGGCATATTAACCTCCCGCGGCGGGATGACCTCACACGCAGCCGTTGTGGCACGTGGTATGGGTAAGTGCTGTGTATCAGGTGCCGGATCAATCGCCATCGATTACATCAAAAAAACTGCTACAGCCGGAGATAAGGTTCTGAATGAAGGTGACTGGATATCTCTAAATGGGACAACCGGTGAAGTTTATGCCGGAAAATTAGAAACAAAAGATCCCGAATTAACCGGCTATTTCGCTAAACTTATGGAGCTGTGCGAAATGTTTGCCGACATGAAAGTACGTACTAATGCCGACACACCTAAAGATTCGGAAGTTGCCCGAAAGTTCGGTGCTGAAGGCATAGGTCTTTGCCGCACCGAACATATGTTCTTCGAAGGCGATAGAATTAAAGCAGTCAGAGAAATGATTTTGGCCGATACTGAACAAGGACGCAGAAAAGCCTTAGATAAACTTCTCCCGATGCAGCGAGAAGATTTCAGCGGTATTTTTACTGCTATGGACGGCTTACCTGTAACAATTAGATTATTAGACCCGCCACTTCATGAGTTCGTTCCGCATGATGATAAGAGCCAACACGAAATGGCTACTGAACTGGGAATACATATCAAAGAAGTTAAAGACAAAGTGGAGTCTTTACAAGAGATGAACCCAATGCTCGGTCACCGTGGTTGTAGATTGGGAATAACATATCCCGAAATAACGGAGATGCAAGCGCGGGCAATATTCGAAGCTGCATTGAACCTAAAGAAAATAGGCATTAAAGCGGTACCCGAAATCATGGTTCCTTTAATAGGAACACCAGAAGAGTTCATATTGCAAGAAAAAGCTATCAGGGAAACCGCTGAATTAGTTTTTGCTGAAAATAACGATACCATAAAATATCTTGTCGGTACAATGATCGAAATACCAAGAGCGACATTAGTAGCTGATAAAATAGCTGAAAAAGCTGAATTCTTCTCATTCGGTACTAATGACCTGACACAGATGACTTTTGGCTATTCTCGAGATGACGCCGGCAAGTTCTTACCTGTTTATTTAGACAACAATATCTTGAAAGATGACCCATTCCAAGTATTAGACCAAGAAGGTGTAGGTCAATTAGTTAAGCTAGGTGTCGAGAGAGGAAGATCAACCCGAAAAGACCTGAAGATTGGTATTTGCGGAGAACATGGTGGTGAACCAAGCTCTGTAAAATTCTGCCATCAAGTCGAAATGAACTATGTCAGTTGTTCTCCTTTCCGCGTACCGATTGCCAGAGTAGCTGCAGCGCAAGCTGCAATAGAACAATAACTGCCAAATTTTTTACCTGTCCCTGACATCAGGGGCAGGTTTTTATCTGTCGAGAAATGTCTTTTTATTGACTTCTCGATCTTTACTAATTTAATTCAACAGGTGTTACTTATATAACATCATTAAACTTAGATCGTAACAAACAAGCAATAATTAATAGCAACCGAATAAACATATAGGAGCAAAAAAGTATGAGAGGAAAAGTTAAATGGTTTAATCAGAATAAAGGATACGGTTTTATAATTCTTCCAAACGAAAAAGAATACTTCGTGCACTGGAAGTCGATCGTAACCAATTCACCGACCGACCTGAAAGTTCTGGAACAAAATGAAGACGTAGAATTCGATATCATCGAGACAGACAGAGGTGTACAAGCAATCAACGTGATTAGGCTCAACGTTGATCAAGAAGACTGATCATTATCCTAATTATTAATTGTTCAAAGCCATACTTACATTTTGAGTATGGCTTTTTACATTGTTAAGGAGTTTTATGAACCTCGCTATCCACATTAGCCATGAAGCAGCAAAGAAAATTGGCGGTATAGGCTCGGTGCTAAGCGGCTTATGTACCTGTGAATCTTATCGTCAACATTATCACAAATCTTTGCTTTACGGACCACTATTTAACGAAAATGCTGATGAAATATTACCGCAAAAAGATTCCGAAATTATCTATTCCACATTGGAATCTCAAGGTGAAAACTACCCCGCTCTTCTTGAAATCAGCAAAAAGTATAATATTGATTTAGTTTACGGCAAAAAAAAGCTTTACGACGAAATCCACCCGGAACATAGCGTGGAAGCTGACGTTCTACTAGTTGGTATAAAGCATTTAGACACAGAGCGGATAGACCTGTTCAAGTTTCGACTATGGGAACATTTTGGATTTAAATCAGAAAGCTTCAAAGACTGGGACTACGAACAATACCTGCGAATAGCGATACCTCTGCCCGACCTTATTAAAGTCATCTATCCCGAAACAGAGTCAATATTTGCTTATGCCCATGAATACATGGGAATAGCATCCTGTCTTAAGATGCAGCTCTTCGAGAAAGACGAGCAACTAACGAAACCCCTTAAAACTATTTTTTATGCACACGAAATATCGACTGCCCGAGCTATAGTGGAAAATCTTGCCGGACATGACATTACTTTTTATACACAACTGGAAAGTGATGTATCCAAAGATATTAGCCTCGAAGAAAGGTTCGGCAGTCAAAGACACAACTATAGGAATGAGCTTGTTAAGTTGACTACTAATTTTGATAAAGTTATCGCTGTAGGTGACTGGGTAAAGCAAGAATATCGATATTTAAACTGTATAGATGAGCAACCTGAAGACAAGTTACAAGTATCCTACAACGGAATACCGGTACATGAGGTCTCTTTTGAGGCAAAGCAGGAGTCTCGAGCACGTTTAATCAATTACTGCGATACATTGCTGAATTTCAAACCCGACGTGATCTTTACTCATGTAACCCGTTTGGTCATCAGTAAAGGTTTATGGCGTGATATCCGTTTTCTGGAAGAGATGGACAGTTATTTCAGTAATAATAATATTAAAGGATTTTACATCCTACTTTCCAGTTTAATATCCTCCGGTCGAGCACCTCAAGACATTAAACAAATGGAGAAAGAATACGGATGGCCAGTCCTACATAAAGAAAGCTATCCCGACCTTTTAGGTTATGAAAAAGACATCTATAGCTCTTTAGCAATATTTAATGCCAAGTCAAAAGCAATTAAAGGAATTTTTATCAATCAGTACGGTTTTAACTCTGATTCTACAGGAAATAGAATTCCTGAAGGTACCGGTTTTTTTGACATCAGGTGCGGATCCGATGTAGAGTTAGGATTCTCAGTTTATGAACCTTTCGGAATAGCACAAATTGAGACTATCCCCTATGGTGGTCTGGCATTTTTGAGTCGTCATTGTGGTTGCAGCTATCTGTTAGAAAAGACATTCGCCGATGCCGATAAAAAACCGTTTTCAATTATTGACTTCACTGATTTAACACAATTGCCATCGAGTAAATACAGTTCGGTAAATAATGATAAAATATTGTCAATGTCCGAAAATTTGAGAACCCAAATTGAATCAGAACTCATACAATTGAACGGACATGATCTATTTGAGAAAATACCAAAAAATGATGACCAAAGGAAGTCCTTGTTAGCTCAAGCTAAGCGCTTTTCTGTTGGACTTAGCTGGGATAATGCGGTTATTGAACCTTGGTAAGGTAATGATCTCTTTCAGGCTAAGTGGATAGAGTTAAATAAAAGAGTTAAGAGAAACTACCTATTGATAACTGTGCCTCCTAAACTAGAAAAAAGGAGATGAGCAGGCTTCCCGGAGTATAGTTTTGTGAAGACCTGTTAATAGTACAAGGAGATTCTGCATATCCGCTGGAAAAAGCTGAAGATAAAGGCAAAATAGAGATTCATGTTCACATTGAAAGCACCAAGTAATCAAAATGCCCTACATATCACTATAGAGTTCTTCCAGTTTGCGATATCAGAGTTTATCCTACGTAAACGCACCTATCATTTGCTGTCCTTCAGTGTCAGTGCTTTCTTTCATTAATCCTAACTAAAGGCCTATATAATGTGTATACATAGTGGAAGCAATCACCACTCGATTTGAAAGATAATCAATGGTGCCGAGCTTTCTTTTACTGAAATAAATATTTTGGCGGGATGAATTACGATGAGTGCTTATGGCTGTAAAGACTTTAGCTACTTCAGGTTGAAGGCTTACAAAAATGTGGACATCTAATGAAAACAATCACCCACTAAACTTGATAGAGAGTCTAAAATAATAAGGGGCACCATAAAACCGTGCCCCTTTAACTTATCTCTGAATTTGCGTACAGCTATTGAGCAATCAGAGCAAATTATCTAGCCTTACTATACTTACTGTTAGGCTACTTAAGCATTACAACTTTTCTGATCTCTTTATAATCGGCAGTGATCATTCTGTAGAAATAAATGCCACTACTAACTCTTCTTCCGCGGCCGTCTAAACCTCTCCATACTATGCTATGCCGGCCGGAATCAATTTCGTCGTTCAGTAAAGTTGCCACCCTTCTTCCGCTAATATCGTAAACCATAATTTCAACATAATCCCTTTCGCTAAGGGTAAACTCTATCGTAGTTTCCGGATTGAAGGGATTTGGGTATGCGCTTTTGAGTTCGGTCTCATATGTTATGACCAGATCATCATCTTCAACCGAGGTCTCACTTACGACGGCATTGGCTGTTTCCGATGGTTTCGATTCGCCTTGCTGATATACAGCGGTTACATAATATCGGTATTCACCTGCTTCTAATCCTGTGTCGTTATACTCTTTAGCTGTGATAGGATCATCGGTTATCAGTGAAAAGTCACCGGTTGCAGCAGCTCTGTAGACGTTATAGCTAATTGAACGAATATTATCGGATTTAGCCCTTTCATTTGCTAATCTTCGTCTAGATTTACTGCCCCGGTTTGTGCTTAGCTCATCTGTGGTTTGAGATCTTGACAAAGCATTATTCCTTAATACTCTTTGCTTATCGTCGCTTCCCAACTTCTGTCCTTCCGGTGCCCAAGGCTCATTCCATGTTAAGTTTACAGTTGAGGCGCCGCTATCTGCTTGTAGGTCTTGAGGTTCGTATAGAATATAAAATTCAGCTTTTGCATCTTTACTCGGCAATGACCCGGGCTTGTAAGCTATGGCTCTGACTTTTGTATGATAATCAATCCTGAAGGCCTCGGTATAATGAATATCATCTGTTGTTGGTTCTTCACCGTTAACCGTATAATATATCTCTGCTCCGTCTGTTTCGGTTGTTATGGTTATATCAAAAGGTTCATAATAATTACCTTCTTCGGGTGTAATCTGGGGTTGACTTATTTCTTCAAAGTTAACAGAAACAATATTCGACGGTAGAGTTTCCCTTTCTTCATAAACAGCCGTAGCATAGTAATAAATAACACCTTCTCTGATAAATGAGTCATCAACAAATTCGGTCTCGCCAACCGGATTTTCATTAATTTTTTCTCCGTTTCTAAAGATATTAAAACCTAATAGTCCTTCCTGATGGTCGGGCGCTTGCCAACTTATTTGGACTGAATTTTCATCTAAGAAACGGGCAGCTAGGTCTTCAGGTCTGTTAGATGTGTCTCCGGCACTGGTATCAATCATCATCTTTACCTGTGGTTTATGAGCAGACAAATTAGTAGTTTCACTATTAACCTGACTTGGTGAATCCTCTCTGGCAAAACGGAAGCCGTTATCTTGTTCATAATACCTTATTTGTCCGCTATTACTCCACCTCTCGGTGGGATCGAAAGCAGTATCTACCAGGATATTATCTACTCCGTTCCAATCGAAAGGAACATCCAACTCAATCATATCCCAGCGATCAACTTGTGGTTGATAGTTATCCGCTTGATAAACTGTTTCATAAGGCTCGTCTATATGCTCTGAGCCGTCATTAGCCTCCGTGTGTCTCATTCTGATTATGAATCCGGGAAGACTGTACTCGGGAGCAGTATGAACATAAAACCCTAATGAAGATATTGAACCGCCAGATGTTACACCTGCTTCATTTAATTCTTCAGTCGTATAAATCGTCTGTCCGCGCAAGGTTTGGAAATAGATGTTTATCGGATTTGCTGTTGAAGGGCCTGTCACTTCTTCTCCGCTTCCTAATTGAGCGGGTATTATACCTCCGACACCTAATAGAAAGTTTCCGGAAAAAGTATATTCACCGGTCATGATTTCATAATCAAAAACAATCCCGGTTCCTTCAGAAACATCCGGATCGATTATTATATCAATCCCCGGATACATGATGTTATCAACAAGAACCGTAGGGAAATGAGTCTCGGATATACCTACTATGTCGGCATAATCACTATCAGTCGTAACATTTAGCTCGACTTCCGGCGAACCGGCACCACCAATATTTTTAATCGGCAAGAAAACGGTCAACTCTTCTCCAGGATCAACAATACCATTATCATTGCCGTTAGGTTCAGGGTCATGAACTAAAGGTGTTAGGTTGATAAAGTCAGGAGCATTAACTCCTAAGTTGAACCTGAAATTCCAGTTCAATTCTTCATCAGTCATAATTGAAAGATGGAAGTTAATCTGATGCCCATCAGGTATGTTTTCGGCAATTGCTATCATATATGCATCGTTTATGGTTTCTGATTCTTCACTATCCATATCACCGAAATGAGCTGTATCGTCGATTATAGTAACATACTGATCATCACTGGACAGAACAGCCACAACATTTTCTGAATCTTGCCCTCCTATATTTGTTAGGGTCATAGATATAATTCCCGTATCACCATATTCAGGTATGTTGTTATTTTCATCAGAATAGCTAAAAGTATGAATAACAACATACGGTGAAGCACCTAAAGAACCGGTAGCGAAATGGAGAGCTGATTCGTTTGAAAGTGGCCTGGCAGCGGTCGGATAGGTATTATTAAAGGTATACTGCAAACCTCTTGTAGCTGTATGATCGGCTATGCCGACAGTTGCATAGTTTCCCCAATTACCTAAACCGGCTGGAGTATTAGCACCGTTATTTACATTATTAACGACCTTGTACTGAATCTTAATAGGACCATCATTAGTAGTGGTGAAGTGAAACTCGGGATCGTAAAGGATAATTTGAAATGTCTCCTCTGCGTTATTTATAACATTGCGAGCATTTTGCCACTGGATGATAAACTTGTTGTTTTCCTCATCATGATAGGTATAGACACCACCATTTTGTAATGATAAATTATCCCAAAAAGCTGCTATGATTGGGTTTGGTCCTAGAGGACCGGGCAACAACCAGTTCCTCTGGGTTGACAGATCGGTCCCTCCAAATGATATCCAACCATTAGCGGAAATACTGACAATATCATATTCTTCACCGTAAAAGTTAAAGGTGAAGGGGAGTTGCATATTGTGATATTCTTGCAGGTTATTCCAATCAGCCCTTAAACCGGTATTAGAGCCGTCTCCACCCAAATCGGGATATATCTCGATCCATTCGTATTCAGGTGCTTCTACATAATTAATATCATCGGAATGATAAGCCCAATAACCATATTCACAAGGTCCGAGTGGATCATCAATTGTTACTGTACCTATTGGTATATCAACCGGTAAAGTTTGTGAGTACCCATCCTCGTTGAATAGATGAAGTTTCAACTGAAAATTCATACCTGGCATGACAAATGAAGATGTGTTTACTAAAAAATGGTGGTCGGTACTGGTCACAGTTTCGTCAACGGCGATGTTGCCAAAATACGCTGTGTCACTGACTACCGTAAGCCCGTATCCACCGCCGGTAAGAGCGCCGTAAACTTCGTCTAAGGCAACTTGACCCTGATTTTGGAGATGAACAAAGATATTGGCTTGTTCCGTGGGGTCAAGAACACCGTCATCGCCATCATCAATAATCATTTGCGTCTTCACAAGATGTCCATTATTGACAGTTACTGGGAATCGACTCAGCCATTGATTCTGATTGGCATCGGTGATACTAAGATCAAACAGCGCATTGTAACCCGAAGGCGTCTCGGAAGAAATGTTTATAGTGTAATCATCATCGCTGTCAGCAGTACCGTTAGCGGCAATATTACCAAAAGCCGAGTTGTTCTGAGTGATCGTAATATACTCACTTTCAACTGATATCGTTCCATTTATGCCATTAACAGCCTGGTTGCTGTGATTTCTGGCTCTGAGCACAAAGTTCGGCTGACTACCTGAGTTAACATCAGTGTTAAAGGTCACGTTATCAAAGCTGACAGCGGGATTACCAGTGACATTGAATGCTCCGGTATGCGGAATATATTCAGGTTTCGTTGCCGTTACTCGGACTGCTCCTTCAGTATCATCGGGGAAGAAATAAATAATAACACCCTCAGCATCAGTATAACCTGAAACAAACAGGTCTTCATTTTCTATCGATGTCCCTTGCCTGATTGTAACCCAAACATCTTCGAGCGGCTGTTCATCTTCATCGGTGACAACTATGCGGATACTGTTTGATCCGGGTGGTAATTCTTCAGGATAATCTACATTCATCTCCTTTGGCACTCCTAACCAGATATCCATCGAAGGATCTCCAAACATATTGATCATCCTAATGTGTCTTCTTCCTTCACGAGCCCAATGACTATTATAGAAGGACTGCCATAAATTTAACTTACCCCTCATCAAAGCTTCGCCCATAGTCCTCATACCCTCGACATATATACCATGATAAATACCACCGGTGAGGCTATTATTAAAAGCCGTTCGGGTTACATGGCTCATGCCAATACCGGTAATAGATCCCTTAGCACTGGTAGGAGTTCCCATATTAAAAAAAGCATCAATATGCAAGTTACTAGACCAGAGCATAGTTCTACAAGTTAGAACGACTTGATTTAACAACTTATTATCGTTGTTTACCTGATTAAAACTCGGATACCACCATCCGGCTATACTTTCAAGACCACGAAAATTAAAGAAACCTACACCCTCGCTGACTGCATTCTGCATCTGCGTTTCGAATGGAACGGCATAAACTTCCCGGAAGCTATATTCGGGATTATACTTCTGCATCACTTGCTTTACATATTTGTTGGTATAAATAGTCGATATGCCGGAAACCCTAGGATCACCGACTAATAACTGCCGTTCGTACCAGTCTGTTTCATTCATGAAAGGTTCTATCTCATAGGTCCGCAGCTTATTCCAGTAAGTCGCAAGCTGTGTCGGACTGGCCACATTTATCCTGCCTACAAAAATATCGTGTAAATCGTCATCACCTTCTAAAACAGCATAAGGATGATCAGTGTCTACCGGAGTGGCTGCACCGCTGTAAGTTTCGGGATGGAGTATTGACCAGATAGGCACAGAATAGTTTCCACTTTTGTTACCAATTAATACCACATGTTCCGGTGGATTGTCCCAGTCCTGATAAGCATTACGGATATAGTTCCTGATAGTGTTGGTATTAGAGTAGTCAGCTGTCGTTATAACGTCCACTTCAAAACCTTTATCCCTCTTCCAGTTTAGATACTGATTCATGATATTCATATACTGGCCATCGTTAGTATGACGATGTACGACTATTATGCTTCGTTTCTGATAATCTCCTCTTGAGGGGCGATTTCTGAACTGGTATGGGTTCAGGGTGCTATTACTATAGAAGCGTTCAAAATCACGAGAAGGACGGCGGGGCGAACGAGTTATCTCATTAACACCTTCAACAGACCTATCATACTCTATCCTCAGAGTCAGATTTTCTATCTTGGTCAGTTCTGATTTGGCTGGGTTATATTTGAACGGTTTAACATTGATGGTAACCAACCTGTAATCTCTCATAATAGCCGGTGGACTGACTGTTATCGTTTCTAAAGGATAGTCTCTGTCCTTATTATAAAACTCCCGGTCAATCACAAAACCTTTTTCCTTATCAATCTCTAAATCAAAACCTTGAGAAGGAAAAAGATTGAAATCCGAAAGTGTAGATGTCTTGGTTATATCTAGATATGCCAGAGACACCGTTCCTACATCAGGAACAGCTACTAATGCCGAAAAAGAAAGAATTTCCGGCAACCCCTTATTCATCAAGTATCCGCTAACAGGATGGTACAATCGTTGATATATTACTCCATCAACTTCTACAGGTAATATCTCATAATCTTCTAAATTGAATTCCAGTAGTGTATAGTCATCGCCGGTTTCCAAGACACTGAACCCCGGTGACATTGTTGGATTAAAATCATCTGTCCCAGTAGTTGAGTACAGATGGACATTAAACGCAGCAGATATAATAATAACTGCTGCAAGCAATAATGATATCTTTACATTCATCTTACTAACTCCTTATTATATTTATACTAATGGTATAATTTTCACATTACCATGTCTTGTAATTTATATTTATATTCACATAGTTTGCGCACATTTTGAATCCGCAAATAAAACGCATATCTATTATTTATTTTATTAATCTCGTGAAACATATTATTTGACCAACAACATCCTGATATGACTTTCACCAAAGTCGGTCTTCAATCTCAAGAAATAGATTCCGCTGGCAACGGAGCTGTTGTTCTCATCCTTTCCTGTCCAGACAATGCTATGCTCACCTGCCGGTTGCTCTCCTTCAAACAGCATGTTAACTTTTTGGCCTTTGACATTATAAACCATCAGCTCGGTATGGCTTTGCCCCTCAAGGTAGTAACTTATTGTTGTCTGCGGGTTAAAAGGGTTTGGGTAGTTTTGGTACAGCAATGATCCAGCAGCCGGGCTAAGACTGACTTTATCTTCTGCTGATACAGTTTCTTGGAATCTTTCATTCATAACATACTCGATCAAAGCTTGTGCATGCTCCTTTTTAATATAATATAATGGAAAAGTTAATGTAACGGTACTATATTTTTCACCAATATATTCAACCCCAACCGGCAACCCCTTCAGTAGAGCCTCTTGTTGACCCAGGTCGAACTTTGTGTCATAAGCATAAATACTGTTCGCCCCGGGAGATGGGCTACCTGTTTCAATCTGGAATAGATGATGATTGACTGCTTCAGGTATCTTATCTACATCAACCTCTAAAAACGGATAACCATCTACTTGAGGGTAAGCACCGCTAAATCTAGCAGCTACATCATAATCCATCCGTTTAATTTTCAAATAATCATAGATAAAGCTTCCTTCCTGCGGCTTAAAAGGATAGCTTTGATGACCCTCAAACAGCCTCGACGGGAAAAAAGAAGAGACCAGCAGGTTACCGCCCAGATCAAGGTACTCTTTTAAAGCTTCTTTCACTTGGTAACTATAGGGAGATATAGCTGAATCGTTTTTGTGCCATACAACTGTCGAATATGCTCCTACATCTGCCACATTAAGTGTTCTATGATCCCATAAATCATAAATATCCGGGTTAAAGGATACTAATGCTTCGTTGTAATACTCTGTCACACTATCGATATCAGGTCTCATAAAACCACCTGATCCTGGTGTTGTATCTGCAACTATTAATACACCCTGATCCATGGTAAGAAGTCTTGTTTTATGTTGCTTTGTAGGCTCACTTTCATTGTTTGTTCCGTCAACGGCTGTGAGTGAATAGTAATACCATCCACCGGAATCAAGTCCTGTATCAATATAGTGAGTGTTTTTAAGGAGATCGTTATGCACCGGTGATCCAAGTTCACCCTGTTCCACAGACCGGTATAATCTATAGCCATCTAGATCGGCTTCATTATTTGGTGTCCAGTCAAAAGAAACATAAGACATTTGTGGCTTAACTGTAAAACTTTCAGGGCTTAGCGGAATCATTCTTGGTGTTCCCGTTTTTTCCACAATAGCACTAACATATCCCTGAGCCCCGACACTCGCTACACCCACGTAGTATTTAGTGTCTTCATCCAGTCCACTAATAATGACCGTGGTGTCCTGTGCAGGGATCGATCTGTTGTAATTGCCGCTCGTTAAGCCTACCTGAACATTGTACCGCTCAATATCAGAGGAAGTCACCGGTGACCAACTTACAAGCAATTCATCACCACTCCCAGCATCTTGAACGGTCAAATTACGAGGTATGTCGGGAATAATATTAATTAAAGCAGAAACTGCTGCTGATGCCTTAACAATTTCGAGCGCATAGTCTAAATCAAGGTGGATTAATAAATCATTAACACTATGGTAATATGGGTTAAAATCTCTCTCCATAAAAAAGACTGCCGGATAACCCTGTCGGAAAAATGAGTAGCTGTCCGAGTTCGAAGAGTTGTTTATGCTGATTTGGGGTTCTATAGAGGTATATTCGTCGAATATTTGCCCGGAAAAATGAGCAAAATTCTCGGCTCCGGTATAGCCGAAAAGGCGAACTTCCCATTCTCCGGGATTTCTAAGGTTATGAGCAATCATGTCATTATTGATCATTAGTTTAATATTCATGTCCTGTTCGCGGGCATTTTCAGCATAGAATCTACTACCATGAAGCCCTACTTCCTCCGCTGCATAAGTTATGAAACGGACTGTTGTTTCGGGCTGGAAATCAACCGCCTTCATAGCTCTGGCTATCTCGAGTGCGGCGGCTGTTCCACTGGCATTGTCATCAGCTCCCGGCGCTCTGTTATTGGGATCACTTTGTGATATTGAATCGTAATGACCGCTAATAATGACTACCTGTTCGGGGTTAACATTACCGGGTAAAGTGGCGATAACGTTACTTTGGTCGGTTCGGTTAACATAAAAAGTATCTGTCACCACATCGTTATAGCCAAATCTTCGGAACTGACTCTCAATCCATGAGACAACCTCATACCTATTATCTGCATAGGCAAAACGGGTACCGAAATCTTCTAAATTCTGAATAAAATAACGTAAACTATCGACATTAATCTCCTCTAACAAATCGTCGATCTCCGGAGTCCTGTACCTGTAAGTCAGCCCTTGTTGGACCAGCTTATCCGATATTATCGTTTCGTAATGATAATCTATTCTCTCATCATACAGTTCGGCAAAGTGGTACGGACTTGACGTTACTCTGTTTATGTCCAGTTCACTGACTTTTTTTAGCAAAACTAACTGATCATTACTGAATATTTTCTCTCCGGGAAGTTGTGTTATATTAACAGTATCCCCTCTTTTATTAGTTACAATGTAATAGTGGCCTGACCATGCTTCTCGATCAATTACCCGGTATTTAATCCCTACTTTGTCCAAGTAGCTCAAATTCGAGTATCCGGCGATGATGCTTTCCTCAGTGACTAAATACACTGGTGGGTCAATGTCTTTCATAAAATTTTTGGTTTCCTGAGTAGATATATCGACACTTATCAGATATCTTTCTTGATCCGCCCATAACATGGAGGTCATGAACACTGCCGCTAATATCATCATCACTAAAGTTCTCTTTATTCTCACTCTCATTATATCTCCAATACTATCATTAAATTTCTACAACCCTAATTAAAATTATCCTAACCCTCTCAAAGGCAGGAATCTCCTATAATAATTTGACTACAATCTTTATCATAGCCATATACTTATGGAGCTACTTAATCATTATCACTTTCTTAGTCTCAGAATAAGAACCTGCCTGCATACGATACAGATAGACACCGCTTCCGACCCTATTACCGTGAATGTTTGTTCCGTTCCATATTACCTGATACCTACCCACTTCCAAAACATCATTGATTAAGCTTTTGATAAACTGACCTCTTATATTATATAGATCAAGAGTTACCTGCTGTTCCTTAGATAAGGTAAACTCGATATTTGTCTCCGGGTTAAAAGGATTTGGGAAGGCACGACCGAGTTCGGTCACATATGGTGCTACCTCTATTTGGTCTTCGACAGAAGTAGATCCAACCTGTACCTGCACGGTGTCTGTCGGCAAGGAAAACCCTCTATCGTAGATGGCTCGTATAAAATAACGGTAAACACCTTCCTCCAAATTTTTGTCTTTATACTTAGTTTCTGTTAGAGGCTTGGGTGTCAGCAAGATATGATTGTCTTCACCTAAGCAGAGATATACAAAATATCCTAACATATTTACCTGCGCAGAACTCCTGTCTAGCTCTTCAGCCCCTCTTATTGGCTGGTGTTGCGATCGTAAACCAGTACTATAAATCCCTCTATCAGTAGACTTGTCCGGCTCATCCCAATAAAGGTGGGCAGTCGACAAAGAGCCGCTTGTTCTGACGTTTTGCGGTGGATAGAGCAACAGATAATCTCTTTCGGCTGCATCACTGCTCAACCAATCGTCCTTGAAAGCTATAGCGGTAACCTTCGCAGTTTCAAAAAGTTCGAACGGTTCTTCATAGCGGTCACCCCACTGGGTTGGCCGAGAGCCGTCTAACGTGTAATAAATTTCGGCTGCATCTGTTTCGGAATCAATTTCAATAATCACGCTATCATAGTTTATCAAAGACTTGGGTGAAATAACAGGTTTTGCTACTACGTCAAACTCAACCTTAACGATATTCGAGGGTGCCGACTCGTACATGTCAGCTAGCGTTGTAACAGTGTAAAAATTAGTCCGGCGAGGGTTAAAACTACTGTCGACAAACTCAAGGTCTGTTACCGGCTCATCATTTATCTTCACACCGTTACAATAGATATTATAAGTTAGATTTGTCCTTCTGTCTTTATTGTCAGTCCGTGTTGCTCTATAATTTGCCAATTCCTTCTGTCGATTACCATTGTCAGGTGGCGACCAAGTAAGATTAACCTGATATCTGTTATAGTCCGCATTAAGGTTTCGAGGTCTTTGCGAAATAGCTTTCCTATCCACACCAAAATTCACCATTAGCTGTGGTTTATCAGTAGAAATCGAATTTGTCTTTACGTTTCTTTGGTCTATATTATCCTCTCTCGCGTAGCGAAATCCGTTTTCCTGATGATAAACTCTTATCTGCCCTGAATTACTCCATCCGGCTATCGGTGAAAAAGCTGTATCAATCAATATGTTATCCTCTCCATTCCAATAAAAAGGACTGTCGAACTCAATCATAGCCCACCCTGTTCCTTCAGGCTGAAAAGATTCAGCGTTATAAGCTATACTCAAATCACCGTCTATATGGGATGATGCATCGTTTGCAGAACTGTGTGTAACCTTGATCGTGAAGTCGGGTAACGGATATTCAGGAACTCCCGTAACATAATAGCCAATACCGTTTACATAGCCACTTGTCATGATGCCGGCATCGTTAAGCTCTGTAACCGTGTATACTGCCTGGCTGCGCAAACTTTGGTAATATATATTTATAGGACTGGCAGTTTGTCTTGAAGTCTGCGCGGCACCTTCGCCGATATGAGCAGGTAGACAACCGGAAGTGCCAATTACAAATGCTCCGGTAAACTCATATTCTCCGGTCTCATACCTGTAATTAAAGTTTATCGGAACTTCTTCGCCGATTTCTTCGCAAATGGTAACGTCAACTGCTGTGTAAAGAATCTCGCCGTGTGGAACAATGTATAAAGTGTCGGGAGTTATACTGTTTATTGTAACCATATCGCAACTGGTATCGATGGTAACAGAAACTTTTCGCGCATCTGCTCTCCCTCTATTTACAACCGGTAAATGTATCGTAACAGTTTCTCCGGGGTCTAAAACCCCATTATTATTACCTCCCGGTGCGCTGTCGCAGATGATGGGATTAGTTGATGTCAAATACGGCGCATATAGTTCTATGTGAAATAGCTGCTCCCAATGCTGACCTCCTTCTGAAGTTAAAGCGAGTCTATATTCTGCTCTGTGTCCGTCAGGAACATCATTGCTTATTTCGATGGTATAAGCGTTATTGACGGTAACACTATCTCCATAAGCGATGGAACCGAACATGGAATAGTCGTCTAAGACAGTAACGTATATATCATCAGTAGCCAGCCTCCCCCTGACATCACAAGAACCACCAAGTCCTTTATTAACAAGCGTCATATCCAAAGGCACAGCAGCTTCGACGACAGGTGTAATCACCGGAGTAAATGATGATAATGATATGTCGGGAGCATGAACTTCCAGCATGAACCGAAACACTCTCACCGATTGATCACCTTCACTTACAGACAGCCGAAAAAAAACTTCGTGCTTATTCGGTATATCGGTCGCAAATCTTAAAGTGAAAGCTCCTTGCAAAGATGCGTTTGATCCTATGGGAATATCACCGAGCTCAGCTTTGTCACGAATAATATCAACATAAGGATCATCCGAAGATAGCGATGCACTTACATGGTTTGCATCCTGTCCTCCCACATTCATAAGGGTTATGCCAATATCTCCGCTGTCTCCAAACATAGCGAGATCAAAGTTTTCACCCTGATAAGAAAACGATTCTAAAACTACGTAGGGCACATAAGTAACTGAACCGGTGGTAAAATAAAGTGCCGCCTCATCCTCAATGGGTTTAGCTGCAACAGGATATGTGTTGTTAAAAGTATATTCCAGGCCGTCTGTTCCTGTGTGATCAGCAATCCCAACAGTTGCATAATTTCCCCAGTTACCTATACCTACAGGTGTATTAGCACCATTGTTGAGGTTGTTAAAGACTTTATATTGTAATTTTATGGGACCATCTCCTGTAGCTGTATGATGGAATACAGGATCGTAGAGAATTATCTGAAAAGTTTCTTCAGCATTCCGGATTACATTTCTGGCATTCTGCCACTGGATAATAAATTTACTGTTAATCTCATCATATTTGGTATATACACCTCCCTCGGAAAGAGAGAGATTATCCCAAAATGCTGCTACAATCGGACTGGGGCCTAAAGGGCCGGGAAGCTTCCAATTCCTTTGTGTTGTTTGCTCTGTTTCTCCAAAGCTGATCCAGCCATTGGCACAGATAGTAATAACATCATATTCAACACCATAAAACCTGAATCTAAAGGGGAGTTCCATAACTATGTTAGTCTGCATGTTGTCGAAATCAGAATTCAACCCCGTATTAACACCCTCTCCACCATATTGAGGTGCTATTTCGATCCAATCATAAGCAGGAGCGAGCTCATATTCTAAATCTCCGACATCATAACACCAATAACCGTGGTTATCAGGACCAAATGGATCAGTTATCTCAGGTGTTCCGACAGTTAAATCAAACGTCAATGTCTGCTCAAATCCTTCAGGGTTTGTAAATTCAATTTGGAGATTGAAACTAGCTCCCGGAATAACAAAATCTTCGGCCCTCAGCAGGAAAGGGTTGTCTGGTGAACCGCTTGATTGCTGATTGGGAGCTATAGTGCCATAATGATTGGTAGCATTAGCAAATGTCAGACCATGACCACCGCCCGATATTTCGGCCACTATATGATGCAACGAAAGTTCGCCGGTGTTTCTTACTGAAAATCTCAACACGGCCTCTTGTCCCGGCTGCAAAACTTCATCATCATTTTCAATGCTGACATCAACAGGTACCAGTTTGCCTGAATGTATATCTATAGAAAACCTGCTTACTCCTATTTCTTGCTGTTCAGAAGTAACTGTCAGTAGAAATAATGCTTTGTAGCCATCTGGTGTTTCCGGTGCAATATCGACAGAATAACGTTCTTCACTATTAGCTTGCCTGCCGGCGTCAATATTACCAAAACCTGATTCATCGTCAATAGTTCCTATAAATTCACTGTCGATAGTTATGCTGCCTACAGCATTAGGGTAATCATTATTACTGTGATTAGCAACTGAAAGATCAAATTCAAACTGGGTTCCCGCATCAGGATAACCGATAGGAAAAGTTCTTCTGTGGGCAACGATAGGGTCTCCGGCTATTTCAAACTGACCTATATGAGGAATATGTTCCGGTTTGGTAACAGTCAAATTGACCTCATCCCTACTTCCGCTATCAAAGAAATGGGTAATTAATCCTTCCGCACATGTATAGCCGGTAGAAAACAGCTCATCATCTTCGGTCCTGATAGTAACCCATGCGTCTTGAACAGGCCTCTGTTCGGCATCGGTAACTTCTATCAAGATTGAATTTGATCCGGGTGGCAACTGCTCTGGATAGGATACATTAATCTGCTGTGGTTCTCCAACCCAAATATCTAACGATGGATCTCCAATCATGTTGTTAAGGTGGAAATAACGTGGAAGCTGCCAGGCATGGCTGTTTTTATAGGTTATCCACTGATTAAGCTTGCCACTCATCAACGCTTCGCCTATTGTTCTTTGCCCACCGGTAAAAATACCATTATATATACCACCTGTGAAACAGTTATTGAAAGCGGTTTCTGTTACCCAGCTTAGACCTATACCGGTAATTATCCCCTTAGGCGTGACAGGTGTACCCATCCTGAATAACCTGCCAACCTGCTTACCGCCGTCAAAGTCGAGAGTTCGGCAAGTTATCAGAGTTGCGTGCGGCATTTTATACCCATTATATAAGTCCTCATCAGAAGGTGAAGCCCAACCTGCCAAATTCTCCAGACCTCGAAAGCTAAAAAAAGAAACTCCTTGATTCACAGCATTCTGCATCTGGGTAGCAAAGGGTTGTGTGTAAACTTCTGCAAAAGTTTTGTCGTCGTTATGGATAAGCATCAACTCTTTGATATATTTATTAGTTATTATCGTCGAGATCCCTGATACCCCGGGGTCTCCGGTAAGAAGATTATGGTTATACCAATTATTGCCAGGCTCGAAATAAGGTGTTCGCTCGTAATTAAAAATCTTATTTATGCTCGTCGCTAACTGCTCAACACTTCCTACAGATATCCTGCCCACAAAAGCGTCAGGCAAGATATCATTACCTTCTAATGTTGTATAATCATGATCTCCATCGGAATGTCCGGGGATATAGGCGTCAGAATCATAGATCGTCCAGACGGGCATCGAAATAGGCCCGCTCTTTCCTCCGACTAAGATTATATATTCGGGAGGGTTATCCCAACTGTTATAAGCTTCTTGAATATAACTTTTTATCTGACCAGTATTATTTCTATCTGCTGTTGATAATTTAGACACCTTAAACCCTTTATCACGTTTCCAGTTCGCAAACCGGCTGATTAACCGTTGGTACTGATTGTCTTCGGTATGATGATGAACGATTAATATACTTCTCATCTGATAATCAACATTGCTTCTGGCAAACTGCTCATAATTTATGATAACGTTCCGGTATAAAGGCTCAAAACTACGGGAAATAGTGGAGCGCTGATTAATTATCTCGTTCTCACCTTCCTGATTATCTTCATAGACAATCTTTACTCTCAATCTATTGGTTATGGTAAGTTGTCTCGTTTGGGGATTATAAGTAAAAGGATGAACCGTTAATGCTGCTATACGAACATCCCTCATGATGGCTGGTTCCCCGATTAAAACCTGTTCCTCAGGATATCTAACATTTTCCCCATAGAAATCAGTATCTTTCTTAAACCCGCTTTTTCCACAAACCTCTAGGTTAAAGCCCTGAGAAGGAAAAAGAGCAACATCTTCTATTGTTTCTTCCTCCAAAGATTCAACCATTGCAATAGTCGCTACCCCTCGACTCGGAAGAGAAACAGCAGTCGAGAAAGTCAGCACTTCCGGTTTACCTATGTGCATGATCAGACCGGCCTCAGGATGCAGATATCTAAGATAAGTTTGACCTTCTACAACGCTTTCAACGACTTCGAGATCAGGTAAAATAAACTCGAGTATCGTATAATTATCTCCCGCCCCAACAACTTTAAACCCACCGTTAAGACGAAATTGGGCAGAGCAATCCCTCACAGCATCTAATCCAGTTGAAAACAATAAAAGTAATAGCAATAAAAACGGTTTAGATACTCTATAAAAAACACTATTAATTTGTGAACTCATCTTCCGTTCACCTCCGTCTATCAAGCATTAAGGCTATTGACTTTGACAATCCTTCTAACATATAAAGTCAAGCAATTTATGTACCACCGCAAGCCAGTCTACGATGACGAATTAACAGCGTGACCTATATCCGTCAATATTTGTTTCAGGTTTGGAAATATTCACACATCTCCCCAACTGCTTAAGGGATTATTACCTTTTGTAATCCACGATGGAAAATTGCAGTGGAGATTACGACCATTATAGTAACTGGACAGAAAGGGTGGCTATAAATGAAGAGAGAAGGGATGTCCCTTCTCTCGGTTTCTTGAAACAGCTTTCTGAAAAATGGAATACCACGGTTAATCGATGACCTTTTATCTAGCCATAGCAGAACAGTATATCATAAATCAAACAGACAGCTATTTTAAGTGTCTCATCAATTGACCGTCATTAGCCTGTATAATGTGAATCGAATCAGTTTCTGAGTTTGAGACAATCATTATAATATCTGGGTTAAAAGCTACTTGGTGGTTTCTTAAAGACCCATCCAAGTGTGACATAACCGAGGTCTTTCAGTTCACCTGTATCGTAATCTTCCATCATAATTAAAGGATAATGAGGGGGGCCGGTTTGCTTAAATCTTTCATCGGTGTGGTATCGTTTCCCATAACCAACCCTATTAGGAGCAGATCTACCATAGGTCGGTAATGTATTAGGACTGATCTCATTATGAGGGTCCCAAATACCGGTATCATGCCAAGGACCCGGAAATCCGACTGCTCCTCTTCTTCTTTGATTGAGAGAACCAAAAATCCAGATATCACCTCTACCTTCGACTACTTCGTCAGCATTATGAGGGTTGGGTGTCCATCCGGGTAAACCGGGAACATTCAATAATACGCCTGGTTCCGGCCAAATAGGATTATACCAGGGATAGTCTAATCCGGGAGGCCAAGGGACTGATGATGTTGTAGGATACTCAAACAGGTGCAAATCTATGAATCTAAAGAACTCACCGCGCCAGTATTGAGCTGGAGTTGCTCCTTTCGGCCTAGCATAATCAATAGTTACCATCCCCTCTTCCCAGGGATTCTCTGATTCAGCGACAGCACAGTAAGCTCCATACATATAAATGTCATTTGTATTAGGACGATGTCTCATTGAATCTACAGGGCTCCAATGGCCGTATTGGATATAAATTGATTTTTCGGAAATAATACCTAAATAGTCTGTTGTGTTAACTGGTAATGTTTGGTTACCCTCGCCATCAATACCGTCGGGTCTTTGCCCAAGAGGTGTACCTTGATAGGTCAGATCGTCTTTGAGATAAATGTCATGTGAACTAGCCCAGGTTTGCCTTCCTCCAAAATTACCGGATATCCATAATTCCATAGGTACAAAGACAGAGCTGTTTACTACCCTGCCGATTATCGGCTCCCGCCAAAGAGTATCCGTTTTAGGGATTTGATTGACGGCTATTGAATCGCCAACAGGCCCATAAGGAGGGTAAGTACTATATATGGTGAACTGATTGTAGTCTTCGATCCATTCTTCAGGAGGATCGTTTTCAGTTACAACTTCCCCAATTCTTAACTCATAAGACGCACCATCTACAGTAACAAAAGCTATAGCGTCATCTCTTTCGTTACCTCCAAATAGCATTGTGCCGTTTGTTCTCACTCGATCTGCACTTGGGAGGAATGCTATCGGGGGATGATTTTCTATAAGACCAGGTTCAGGGCCAAGGATAATTTCATTTCTGGGATAATTAGTCCCTCCACCAGATACTCTTAATCTTCCTCCTGTTGAAACTAAACCATGAAACTCAGGCCAGCTATTCTGACGCATATATATATCCGTATTACTATGGACTCGACCGTGAATAATGTCCTCTTCATGGAAAACAATACTCCCCGGTGTATCTACAACGTACAAATCTTTGTCCGTAAAATAGTGAAAAAGAGCTAAGGTTTGTAGAGATCGGAGCATATTCTCACCATATTTTTTTACCGGAGAAACTTGATCTTCTGTAAAACGGTCTCGTGAATCACCACGAACGGCTGATATCAGCGAACGAATCAAAAATCCGGTTTCATCAGCCCCAAAGTCGATAAGATCTAACTTTGTGTCAGCTTTGTAAGCAGTTCTATGAGAGCCGAACTGGACATCAATTGTACGTGTCGGCAAAATATTTCGTCGCGGAGGTGAGCTCAGTGTCTCCAAATGACCGGCTATCAGTCTTCCTCTTCCTACTTCCGAACGCAATAAATGAAATTGTTGGATACTGTCTAACTGCATTGTGAAGCCGTTGGAGTCACGAAAGCCTATCGAAGCCAATGACACACCTGACAATACCGCTATCAAAGAAACTACTATAGCTATAGCGATATTTCCTTCTATCTTGTTTAACATGGACTAACCTCCAGTTTTTATCTATATTAATTAACTACTGACACCCTAATGATATCCGGTGAAACTGTCAAACAAAATATTAAAAAAATGGCCTCCAAAACAACAGATGCATACAAAAGTTATACATTCTTCGTATCAAATAGCAGACAACCCTTGACAAAATTTGCAGTTTACATGGCGATGATCAAGTTGATCAGGCAATAACTTTTTCGTTCTTTGCTCGGGCCAGAACAGAGCAATTAGAATTGTAACACCGAGTTTGAACTCTGAAATCAGGCTCTCAACCTGACCTGACAGCTATGAAAACCGGTTTTTTTTACATCGAGCCGGACGGAATTATTAATTAAGACAAAATTTCATAATCATAAACCTTGATAAGCTAAAATAGCTCAGCCCGGTAGAGCAACTGATTCGTAATCAGTAGGTCGGGGGTTCGAATCCCCCTTTTAGCTCCATTTTTTATCTGCATAAATTACCTCATAGTAATAGTTTATGTAATTCACAACACCCAACAGATACCTTATCCTAAATATTCTGTCCAACTAATTGCCAACAAATTTGTTTAATTTAGGTTGATTTTGACACGGGCAGATGAATCAGCATAATCATTTGTAAAGATAACTGCTAATAATAGTAATCTTCCCCTATTAAATCATTTATTCTCTGAAAGCATGCTTATATGTTTATCAATCGTATTTAGCTTTTCAGTTTCTTTTTCATATATATCTAGTATTCACCTACTGATAATTTTACAAATGTAACTTTAATAACGATACCTATATTTATGTCAATAGATAATTTTGGTAAGCACGAAGTTTACACCTGTCAAAACTATGGATGTAAAATAGTGCTTGACTTATTATTGGCAATTATTCAGGTTGGCATCAGAAAGTAAGGACTTGTTCTAATGAGCAATAGAACAAGTATAGTTGAAGATGTTTTTTATATAACAACTAGCCGCTGTTACCTGCTTAACGCTTGTTTACTTGTAGCAGCGACACTGCGGAAATGAACCGATAAAAAAAACAGGAGGGACAGATGAGCTGTTCAATTAAGAGAGATGCAATGTTATTATGGCGACTTGCATTGGCAGCCCTTATGGGTTTATTTGTTTTAGTGTGCTTTGCACAGCCTGCCGCACCACAGGTTAATATTGAGATAATGGTCGAAGAAGATGGTGACTATGTCCGTCTTACTTGGGAACCGGTTGAAGGTGCAGAATCGTACAATATCTACGCTTCAACTGAAGTAGATCCTGAGGATTGGGGAGAGCCGCTAGCAACGGTTGGAGAAGAAGTAACTGAATACATTACAGAAGACAGTGTTGACGAATTAGGCAGCGCCTTCTTCTTCTATGTTACGGCTTTTGCAGAACCTGGAATACCCGATTGGTTAGTCTTAGTAGATGGAGACCTTTTTAATGGTGATATCACTATCGACCCGTTTTATATCAGCAAGTATCAGGTAACACAGGAAGAGTGGATTGAGGTAATGGGTAACAATCCATCTCATTTTGCCGATGAAGATGGTGTTCCCAACCACGAGAATCTTCCGGTAGAGCGTGTTAGCTGGTTTGATATAATTGAGTACTGCAATCGTTTGAGTATAAACAAAGGTTTAACACCTGCCTATACATATAATGGTAGGTCTAATCCTGATGATTGGTATGAGCAGTGGCCCGGTTGGAATGAGGACAGAGATAATCATACCAATGTATCCTGTGATTGGGAAGCTGACGGTTATCGTCTTCCAACCGAAACTGAGTGGCATCATGCAGCTAATGGTGCGGTTCATAATCCGGATAGTGAATGGCCCTTCGGAAGCCCATTTCAATATGCAGGCAGTAATGATATAGATGAAGTTGCCTGGTATACTGGTAATTCGGATATTGGTGACGGTCAAGGACGCCGAACCCATCCTGTCGGTGGATTAGCTCACAACGGTCTCGGCATCTATGATATGTCCGGTAATGTCTGGGAATGGGTATGGGATATTGATGGTGGTACCTGGCCACCTGATGTTGACAATCCTCACGGAGCTGATGGCGGTACCCACCGTGTGGCTCGCGGCGGGTTATGGGCCGTCCCTGCGGATTTCTGCACTGTTTCCTATCGTAACAGAAACCGCGCGACGGTTCGCAGCAATGGTGTAGGCTTCCGTGTTGCCAGGAATGTTACACCTCCACCCGAAGAGAGAATGGTCTTTGTAGAGGGTGGGGAATTAGGCAATGATCAAATCCCATCGTTTTATGTTGGTAAATATCAAGTAACTCAATCGGAGTATGAGTCTGTAATGGGAATTAATCCTTCCCATTTTGAAGATAATCCAAATAATCCTGTTGAAATGGTCAGTTGGTTTGATGCTGTTGAGTACTGCAACCGTTTAAGTATGAGAGAAGGCTTAACCCCTGCTTATAGTTATTTGGGGAATGGAACTAATCCTGATGATTGGCCCGAAGGTTGGAACACAGTCAATGCGAACCAGGGCAATGTGTCCTGTGATTGGGAGACAGATGGTTATAGATTACCAACCGAGATGGAGTGGGAGTTTGCGGCGAGAGGAGGTGTTCCGGCACAGGAAGCTGATCCTTCAACATTCAATGATAGGTGGGCCGGCACCAATGATTTAGCATCATTAGTGGATTATGCTTGGTATAGGCCTAATGCTTTCGATGTAGGCGAAGACCATCCTAACTATGGCACCAATCCAGTTGGTGGCAAACTTCCCAATGAGCTTGGTCTCTATGATATGTCCGGCAATGTCGCGGATTGGACGTGGACCTCACAATGGCAACCGTGGGGTACTTTCATGATAATACGTGGTGGTAGGTGGCGCTATAATGAGAACGATTGCGCTGTTACATATAGGAACTATGATAACGCAGCGACCAGGCGGTTAGACTATATTGGCTTTCGCCTTGTCAGGAATGCTCCACCTCGTGATAGGATGGTCTTAGTAGATGGAGACCAATTTAATGGTAATGTCAATATAGACCCGTTTTATATCAGCAAGTATCAGGTAACTCGGGCAGAGTTTCGGGATATAATGGGTGCTGATTGGGGATTCACTCATCCCAACCCCGGAGATCAACCCGAACCCACTGATAATAATTATCCGGCGAACCGGCTTTCTTGGTTTGATGCTGTTGAGTATTGTAATCGTGTGAGTATTCGAGAAGGTTTAACACCTGCCTATACATATAATGGTAGGTCTAATCCTGATGATTGGTATGAGCAGTGGCCCGGTTGGAATGAAGATAACGATAATCATACTAATATATCTTGTGATTGGGAAGCTGATGGTTATCGTTTACCGACCGAGGCAGAGTGGCATCATGCGGCAAATGGTGGAGTTCATGACCCGGAAAGTGAATGGCCATTCGGAAGCCCTTACCAATATGCCGGCAGTAACGATGCAGATGAAGTTGCCTGGTATTCAGGTTATGCCGGTGGAACAACCCATCCTGTCGGTGAATTAGCTCCTAACGGTCTCGGTATCTATGATATGTCCGGTAATGTATTTGAATGGGTTTGGGATAGATGGGGTGGTACATTTCCGAGTGGTAATGATAATCCCCGCGGAGATGGTACTCATGCTACCGGCCGTGTGCGGCGCGGCGGTAGCTTCGTCCACGCTACGGCTAATAGCACTGTTTCCTATCGTTACTTCAGCGACCCTGTGTCCCTTCCCCACCGCTACTACGGCTTCCGCGTTTCCAGGGTTATCCCCTAACCTTTTACCCAGTATAATGGAAAAGATAGATTTCACGGGGTAAAGATTTTTACTTTTTTACCCCATTGAAATAGAAAAAAAGATTTCACAGGGTGAACCTTTTGGAAAAATTGTCAAGATCCCAATCAACGTCTAAGGAAAGTTCGGAGCCGTTAAGAGCCGCTATAAAAGAGGGAGTGCAGGGGGATTTTTTCGCCTGCTATAACACATAGCTAAAAAGAAAAGGATGCTTACAAGCTCTGTTTAAAGAAAGGCTGAATAATCATAGTTGTTGACGGATTTGATCCACCTGCTAAACGTGGCACGTAAATTAAAAATTCAAGAGGAACACTTATAGAAAACCGTGAATAAAATGAAACAAAACAACAAGGAGTAAGAGTTATGGAAGGTAAGAACTGCGATAACGAAAAAGAAATGATTTTAGTTGAAGGCGGAAGCTTTATGATGGGAAGTGGTGACGGCTATGCTGGTTTAGAACCGGTTCATAAGTTAACACTGAATAGTTTTTGGATAGGTAAATATCCAGTAACATTTTCCGAATATGAAAAATATTGTAAAGATGCAGGTGTAGAAACACCCGGAGATGAAGGTTGGGGCAGAGATTCACGTCCTGCAATTAATGTTTCCTGGTATGATGCTATCCGATACTGTAATTGGCTTAGCAAGAAAGAAGGCTTAACTCCTTGCTACAGTGTGTCTGGCGATACTGAATTAAATGGTTATGATGATCGTTTAGATGGCAAGGAGATAGACTGTGATTTTTCCGCCAACGGTTATCGTTTACCGACAGATGCAGAGTGGGAGTTTTCAGCACGGGGAGGCGCACCTGCTCAGCAAGCAGGTACATTCAATGACAGGTGGGCAGGAACAGATGTAGAAACTGAGATTGGTAACTATGCTTGGTATGAGAATAATGCCGGCGATGGTTTACCTGGGAATTCTTCCCATCCTGATTATGGCACTCATCCTGTGGGCACTAAGCGTCCCAATGAGTTAGGCTTATATGATATGAGCGGCAATGTATGGAATTGGGTATGGGATATACGAGCTAATTATCCTACAGGTTCACATAACAATCCAACAGGCCCTACAAGCGGTACCGGCCGTGTGGTCCGTGGTGGTGGCTGGGGCAACGGTACGTCTGGCTGCACTGTTTCCCGTCGTTTCAGCGTCAGCGCGACGGATCTCAGCGGTAATGTTGGCTTTCGCATTTCCAGGGTTAGCTCCTAATCTTTTGCCCCGGTGAAATAATGTGCTTCGCAATTGCACCCCGATGGAATAGCAAAGGAAAAGATTTCCCGACTTCGCCTGAGGGAACTAGGTAAGGAATGAATTAAATTATGCCTCGGTTTCATAGGGCAGGCAGGGTAGGTAGATTACACTGATAAAAATAGTTATCAGACATCAGTAAATGGTAAAGAGATAAAGGTTGACGGATAAATGAATTTATGGAACCGTTGCAGGCGGTGGTTTGATCTCATATAGAGTAT
>PWNZ01000055.1 GCA_003564135.1 Candidatus Cloacimonadota bacterium | reverse complement strand
GGGGGGGTGGGGTATTATTGGGGTTGGAAAATTATATTACAGATGAGCATAAAGAGGCCGGATACGGGCATCACCGGGTTATTATGGCGTCGCAAGCCCATTGATTATTCGGGATCACTGGGACAGATTGCCTGGCAGAAATTTCGTCGCAATGGTTTATCTATGGCGGCGTTATCATTTATTGTTTTAGCGGCCTTAGTTGCGGTGTTGGGTTATCAGTTGACCCCCGACAAGACGCCTTTGGCCAACCGTCAGCATCTGGAGTTGTCGGCAGCTCCTCCGGGCTATACGGTAGACATGCTTTATGTGAAGCGCAACTCCCGGATTCCTTCCCGGGGGTTTTTCCACACCATGGTCTATGGGCAGGAGTCCCGTTATCATCTTATTCCAGCATATTCGGTACAGTATGGGCCGGCGTCCCTCACCGTGGAGTTATACACCGGTGACAGCCCCAATGACGGTCCTTTGGAAGAGTATTCCTACGCAGACATTGTGTATTCGCTGGACACAGAGCAGCCGGTAGTGTTTGAAGATGGCCGGCATTTTTTCCATGACCGTGAGGGCAATCCAATAGAGGTATCCACGGCAGAGCTCAGAGAGGTAGTGTCCGGGGAGCATGTTTTGGAGCACCGGTATTTGCTGGGCAGCGATCGCTTCGGTCGCGACATGCTCAGCCGGTTATTGATCGGCACCCGCGTCAGCTTGTCGGTAGGTTTTATCTCCGTGTTTATCTCCTTACTGATCGGCATCACCTTAGGTGCTATGGCCGGCTACTTCCGTGGCTGGGTGGATGACCTGATCATCTGGCTCATCAATGTGGTATGGTCCATACCCACGCTGTTGTTAGTGATTGCCATCACCTTTGCTTTGGGCAAGGGTTTTTGGCAGATCTTTGTGGCGGTGGGCATGACCATGTGGGTAGAGGTGGCCCGTGTGGTGCGTGGTCAGGTGTTGAGCATCCGGGAAAAAGAGTACGTAGAAGCAGCGAAGGCACTAGGGTATAGAGATTTTCGAATTATCGCCCGTCATATCCTGCCCAATGTGATGGGTGCGGTGATCGTTATCTCTGCGGCCAATTTTGCTTCGGCCATACTAATCGAGGCCGGCCTCAGCTTTCTGGGCATCGGCGTACAGCCGCCCATGCCTTCGTGGGGCACCATGATCAAAGACCATTACGCCTACATAATCCTGGATGCTGCTTATCTGGCCATCCTGCCCGGGCTAGCCATTATGTCTATGGTTTTGGCCTTCATGACCGCCGGGAACGGCCTGAGGGATGCACTTGATGTGAAATCAGTAAAAACCAACCAATAAACCCGTAACCCATAGCGGAATAAAGGCCTGGACACAGAAAAGTCAGTAACCTTTTTTAGAACCCCATATCCATCTCATCCTCCTGTGCGCCATTTCTGCGATCTCTTCTGCGATCGTAGTTATTGATGCGGTAGGTCACGCCCAGTGAGATCATGGGCACGTTGCTAAAGTGCTCCATATGAACATAGTAATCCGGATGTATGGTGGTAGATTCTCTTCCACGGGTCATAAACACGTCTCTCACTCTCAGCACCAGGTTCAGTTGGTCATTAAGGAAGTCCTGCCTCAGGGCCAGGGAAGTCATAAAGTATGATCCTCGCGTTCCGGTGGAAGTGATGGAAGGGGCGTTATAAAAAGCGGTAAGCTGCAGGCGGGTAGTTTCTCCCAGTTCCACGTTGGCACTTCCCCTCACGCGCCAGTTCAGGTCTTCGCGGGTTACGGCCTCTCCTTTTTCTTCGGTAAATATCCAGTATTGATACAGTGATCCGGAGGCATTGATGCTAAGCCATTGGGTCAGGTGCATATTAGCCATAAGTTCAGAGCCCAGCGACCGGTCGCGGTCCACATTATGAAACCCCATCACCAGCATATCCTGGTCGTATAGCTGGGCTATCCGTTCGATTCGATTATTGGTTTGGCGGAAGAAAGTCTCCAGCGAGACAAATCCAAAGCTCAGGTATCTCAGGTAAGTAACCTCATAGCTATCCGTATATTCGGGTTCCAGCTCCGGGTTTCCTTTTCTCAGGGTATATTGGTCTCTATAGCTGATAAATGGGTCCAGGTACCAGCTTCTGGGGCGGTTGATTCTCCGGGAGTAACTGGTCATCAGTCGATTTTCCTTATTGATAGCGTAAGACAGGTGCACCGATGGGAACAGGTCGAACCGTTGGATGCCAAAGGTCTCTGCCGTATCGGGGTTGATCAGTTGCCGGTCGGTATATTCTCCTCTCAGTCCGGCCTTCATGCCCACGGGGCCAAGCTCTCTGGAGAAGATCATATAGGCGCCGTGCACGTTTTGGTTAAAGTCAAACTTACGGTCGGCAAACTGCTCCATGCCCACCAGGTTGGAGGTGGGGTCGAACACATCCAGGAAGTAGTCTATCTTTTCCAGTCGCATTCTTGACTGCAGGCCGGTCTCAAAGCTGCCCCCCAGCATTGGCCGCGTATAGTCCACGTTGAGGCGGATGCGGTTAGATATCTGGTCTTCACTGGTGCTCACCTCGTTCACTGCCGAGTTCTCCGCCATAAAGTCGGCATCGGTGACCCAGGTCATTTGCTGGTCGATGCTGGCCCGGTCGTGATAGCTATATACCCCGGAAGCTTCCAGCTTATGGCCATTGCCATCGATCTGAAAGTCGTAGTTCCCGGTAAACTCCACATATTGGCCGGTGCGTTCCATCACACTTTCATCCACAGAGTAGATGGTTTGCGTTTGGGGTTTAGTATATCGTGCGGTTCGGGAGTCCACATCATGCCCAAAGAGATACTCTCCCACTCGTGTAGAAAAGGAGATAGTCTGTCGGTCGGTAGCATAGAAGTCCAGCCCGGCCCTGGCCGACAGGCGCTGTCGCTTAAATACGCGTTCCCGGTCTGAGTCCACAAAGATGGTGGTATCGCCGTATGTTTCCCGCTCCATGCGTGCATCCATGGGGTGGTTTCGCTGGCTGGCATCAGCACCTACGTAGTAGTTGGCCCTTTCGCTACGATAGTTTAGCAGGAAGTCGCCCGAGTACATGCCCTGGTTTCCCAGGCTACCGTTAACAATGCCGTTAAAGCCGGTTCGTTGCCGTTTTTTCATGATCACATTGATGATGCCCGACCCTCCTTCGGGGTCGTAACGCACAGAAGGATTGGTGATGATCTCGATCTGCTGGATGCTGGATGCGGGCAGTTGGCGCAAGATGTCGTTACCATCCAGGCTGGTGGGCTTACCATCGATAAGCACCGTAAAGTTGGAGCTGCCCCTCAGGGACACATTGCCTTCAATATCCACCTCCACCGACGGGGTGTTCTCCAGGGCATCCACGGCAGTGCCGCCCGAAGAGCTCAGGTCCTGATCCACATTGATCACCCGCCGGTCTATGCGGTACTCTATGCGCTCATCCCGGGCACGAACCTCCACCCCCTCCAACTGGCGCGAATCGGAAGACAAAGCCACCTGATCGGCACGGTAAACCGGCGCCTCACCGCTAATGGTCACCCCGGAAACTACCTGACGGCGAAAGCCAATAAAGTTAAGCACCATATAATAATCCCCCGGACCAACCGGAGCAACAGTATAGATGCCATCACCAGAGGTAATGTCTCCCGTCACCATGGTGCTATCCGAAGAACGGTACAACACCACATTCACAAACTCCATGGGCTCACCGGTGGACTGATCTACCACCTTACCGGTTACACGTCCGCCCGAACCCCTGCCCTGACCGGGCTGGGACATTAAACCCAATGACAATCCGGTAAATATAGCTACGAAAAAGAAAAATGTAATACGCATATCTTAGCACTGATTAAAAAGATAAAATTAAACAAAATTATATATGTATGACAAGCCCGCAGGAAAAAACTTGCGATAAAAAAATAAAATATTTCACCCGTCGTGCTGCACAGACAACAAGATGGATAAGTGATTTAACAGTTAAAGAAATGAATGGTTCATCACACAAAAAAGCATAAAGGCAATGGGGAAAAATGCATTCCCATTTATCGCCCGGGGGGCTAACCGAAGGATTGCCGGCTACCTGAGAAAGGCCCGTCACCGGCATGACTCACCTCATAAGCGTCCTTCACCGGGATGATTCACCTGCGAAGGGGCTGTCACCGGCATGATGCTTACCCTCTTCCTTTTTTTCACTCTCCTTCATTTTTTCATCCTTTTCCTGCGGGGATGGCTGGTTCCGGTCATCATCTTTCCGGGGGTCCGGCTTCCGCAACGGCGGTTGGGGATCCCGGTAACTCAGAGTGGGCATAAGCACCAGCAAGGTGGTGAGGGCCCCTACCAGGAAGGAAATAAAGATAAGCAGAATGAGCGATGATTGAACTTGCCAGAACAGCAATGACATCTGTACCTCCCGGGTGTTCTGGATGGTGATGATAATGATAATTAAAATAAGAACCAGCGCCCCAATAAAGGAGAGGGTCTTTTTGTTCCACAGGTCTACTTTCTTTTCCATAATATTTGTTTTTTCATCTGTTTAAAATGTTGTTCGTTGTTCGTTGCCACGAATGCACGAATAATATGCGGTGACATTATTATAAAATGCCAAATAACTATGCCCCATGCCCCATGCCCATGCTCCTCACCTTCTACCCTACACCCTCTACTCTCTGCTCCATGCACTCTGCCCCATGCTCTATGCCCTATGCCCTATGCCCTATGCCCTGAAGGGGTGACATGATTATTTCTTCGCCTCCTCGCATCATTTCCCGGCGCGCGCCCCCGGCCCCTAAAGGGGAGGGCCATCGCGCATGG
>PWNZ01000282.1 GCA_003564135.1 Candidatus Cloacimonadota bacterium | reverse complement strand
TTAAGCCGGCGTGCCAGCCGACTGAAAGTCAGCGTTCCGGAACCACTGGTAAATCAATTTTAAACATAAGAAACGTCCATGACTTCGTCAATGAAGAATGAATAATGAATAATGAAGACACTCGAGGGGATGATTATAATATTAACGAAAGAGATGAGAGGCAGCTGTGGAAACCATTACTCGGTGCTTTTTTCGGTGTTCTCGGTGGCTGAAAATGAATTTTAAACATAGTAAACGTCCATGACTGCGAGAATGAAGAACGAAGAATGAAAAATGAAGACTCCCGAGGGGATGATTAAATTACCGGCTAAAGCCGGCGGACCAACCGACTGAAAGTCAGCGTTCCATTAATCTGGGGAATCTGAGAAATCTGCGGGAGAAATTTTAAACATAAGAAACGTTATCTTAGAGGAGATTGAACCTTATCAGATAATTCTTTTCGGTTCTTACTCGAGTGGCAAACAAACCGCTGACAGCGACATTTACATAATGATATTGAAATGCTAGGGAACACTCCAAAAAAGACAAGCTTGATATTGCTAATAAACTCCAGAGACGTTGTCCTATACCTCCCTTGAATGGCTACCATCTCTGGCCATTCTCACTTGTTGTTGCTGCAAGTATTAGTGTTCAACTCGAAGAAAGATGTTTTTACAGGATTGCAATCCCATTTTAACTGGGACCAATGGTGGGGTATGGATGTGATTAATGAGTGTGACATTAACCGAGATGGTAATTATGATGAAGAAGAAAGCAAATTGGTCTACGAATATTTTTTCGAGGGGATCAAGAGGCTTGGCTTCCTTACTGAAATTCTCGCTAATAAACAAAAACAGAATTTAATAGTGCGGATAATTTCCATGCTGTTCTTGGAGATGACGAGACGGTTACTTATCGATTGACTATCCCGTTGGACATACAAGTAAGCGATGATTTTAAGGTGGAGAGCAGGTTTGCTGACCCTGCTATTTTCGTGACTTTCGACAACAACATCAGTCTTATCGAAGACAAACTGAACACTATGCCTACTGAGTCCCGCATCTACGGATATTACGGTGTTTATACTGTGCTTCAAGTCTCTAAGTATTTGAGCTATTCACCATTTAAAGAAGTTTTTAGTTGCCAACTTAACCGGATCTGTTAAGTGTTGCTGGGTGAAAACAGATAAGGAAGGTGACAACATTATGATAACAAATAAGGATTCAGTTGAGCAAATAGCTCAGGTAATAGCTCAGGCAGACAATGATAAGGAGTATTATTACGACATTGATACCGGAATAATTATCGAATCAGATGATGAGCTTATCTCCAGTCAGCGAAACACTAACTGGCTCAAAATTGAACCCTTGCTAACAGAACTTTCCGAACTAATGGAGGATTTTTCCCTTGAGCAGGAAAATGAGGAGGTTCAAAAAGATCTTCTTAAAGCCATGTCGAGTAAAAATCTGCGCACCAACATCGAGAACTTTAAAAGGATTATCCACAACTACCCTCGTTCCAAAAAAAGATGGCAGATCTTGGAAACGAAATGGTTAAAGCAGAAGGCAAAGGAGTTTATTGAGGACGCCCACCTATAAAATTACATTAGAATAGCTACATTAAAGCTAACATACTTGCTCAAGTTGTTTTACTCAAAGCCTTAATATTATTAGCCATCTTGTGTCGCAAAAACAGTCTACCGGTATTATGTCAGCGGACCAGTACAAGCTGGAATAGAACTGATGCCAGCACAACTATAAATATAATATAACCCCACAGGATACGGTTTTTTAATCTTTCAATCTCTTGGCTACACTGATCGATTTTGTTATGCATATCTCTTAACATATTGTTCATGCTTTCTAGTCTATCACTGATCTGATCGTTCTTTTTCCCGGAACGCGAGAAATCAGTATCACTGATAACATGCTTCAACAACTGAACCACGAGATTCACGATACTGGCAATGATAGGATTGGACTTTGGTGTCTGTTCTGTGCTGCTGTCGTTGTTTTTTTGTTTTTTTTTCATGACTATCTCCAAAATTTAATGAGTAAGCGTGGCAGAAGTATTCTGACCTTGTTTATGGAAGAAAATTAAATCAATTATCAGCAGTACTATCGCTATGGTTATGGCACTATCGGCAATATTGAAAACTGGCCATCTATGGATGATAAAGTCGAAGAAGTCAAAATCTAAGAAGTCAATAACATGTCCGTAAGCAACCCTATCGATCAAGTTACCTACTGCACCGCCAATAACCATTAAATAGGCGATAACTGTCAGTCTATTCTCTGATTTGCGAATCAGATAGAAGATCAGAAACAATGCCAAAAAAGGGACTATTATAAAGAAAATTCTATTAAATGAACCATCACCAATAGAAAAGCTGAAAGCTCCACCGTCGTTTGTAACAAAAGTAAGTCTGAAAAAATCACCTATAACAGATATCGATTCACCGATTTGCATAACGTGTTTGACTCTCAGCTTTGTAGCCTGATCTAACAGGATTATGATGACCGGTATCCACCAATACTGGAACCTTTTCATCTTTTCCTTTTTTTCTTGTTCTCTTGTTCAGTTTTGCATTTTATGCACATATTGGCATAAGGTACAACTTTCAATCTTTTCTGCTCTATGGCCGACCCACACCATTCACAGATGCTATAAGACCCCTCGAATATCCTTTTTAAAGCTTGGTTGATTTCCTTTAGCTTATTTTGAAGGCTTTCCAGATGATGAACTTCTTTTTCCAGAGAATCAGAGTCCGATCCCTGATCTGCCTGGTGCGTCGAGAAAGATGAGAGGTCACCATTCTCGTTTTTTACTCCTTTACTTTGCAAATGAGATATATCTCTTATAACCTTAAGAGTTTCTTCTTTTTCTTTGAGAAGCTGCTGCTTATATTCCTCAATTTTTTCATTTTTCAACTTTCTAGCGTCCATTATATCCTCTCTATATTTATGTTACAATTTAATGATAATCTTTTCAATGAGTTTTTTCATATCGGGGTAGCTTTTCGCTGCTATATCCCGTATGTCTTCCTGAAGGTGCGATTTATCATGAAACAGGTTACTCATATTAGATACTACTGAGACACCCAACACACTAATCCCGGAATGAACAGCAACTATTACCTCGGGTACGGTTGACATGCCAACTATATCAGCGCCCCACTGGGCGAAAGCTTTGCACTCGCTTTTGGTTTCCAGGCTCGGTCCTGTTACACCAATATAAACACCGGTTTGCACGGATATCTTCTCTTCATAAGCTGCTCTCATGGCTATCATTCGCAGGTCTGCCGAATAGTTATCATGCATACTGGGGAATCTCTCACCGAAAGAATCATCGTTAGCACCGACCAAAGGGTTAGCCCCCATATAGTTAATGTGGTCTTCGATTATTATGATACTACCAGGTGGCATTTCTCTTCTTAGGCTTCCGGAAACATTGGTTATTATCAGATTCTCAATACCTAATCTACTCATAACTCGCACCGGAAAGGTTACCTGTTTCATGGTATATCCTTCATAATAATGGACTCTACCTTGCATTATCAAAATCTTTTTCTCGGCATACTCGGCAAACAACAGTTTCCCCATATGAGATGGTGCAGTTGATACGGGAAAATTAGGAATCTCGGAATATGGTATTGAAAGATGGACTTTTAAGTCATCGACCAACGCACCTAAACCTGTTCCCAAGATCATCCCGATCTCCGGCTGAAAATCTGTTTTCTTTTTGATGTATTCTACTGCTTCCGTAATGCTTTTATTCATAGCTTTCTACCTCGCCTAATAACCTGTGAGTATATTCATAATAATCTGTATCAAGAGAATAGCAACGAAAGGGGAAAAGTCCACTCCTGTGAAGGGTAATATCCGTCTAATGGGTTCTAATACGGGCTCAGTTACCAGTATTAAAAAACGGTAGACAGGGTTATAGGGATCAACCGAGAACCAAGAAATGACCGCTCTTATTATAATGATGATTATGTACAGATTCGCTAAGCTTTGAATAAGACCAATCATATTAGCTCCTTCTGCTCAGAAGTTTGACAGAATGACAAGTACCACTTTCCGGCAAGATTAACTGAGCTTTATTTATCTTACATTGCATTATTCCATCTCTCAGAACATTTTTTCCTAAGCTATTTTGAGAGCATTTTATGTCAAACGTTTTTAGTGTGTCAATGAATGTACCTGAAGTGGAGACCGTTCAGAAATAGAACCGACTAATGAAGACAAAACACTATTGTAAGAGCATAAGAACTTGCCTGTCACATTGCTTTCTCTCTTTGAAACTCTACGAACAGGGTTGTTTAGTAATTAGATTTTTGTTGACTATTTTAGAAGGCTTGATTGATTGTTTTGCTATAAACAATTAACAAAGGGTTACAATGAAAAGGGACACACAATCAACTATAAAACTCATTCTGGTTGTGGCAATGATATTGGTCGGAACAGGAGTTCTGCACTCCTTCAGGCCGGATTATAATCATTTTGCCGGCAGCTACCAATATGCATTGTATCGCTCTTGGCTAGAGCGTGGTGATTTTGCCGGCGAAGGACCTGCAAGTATCTCTCAGTATAATATTTCTATGATCTTTTTAAGTCGTAGTTCTAGCGCTAAAGCAGTTGTTGAGTTTGACCTTTTAGATGGAAAGATAATTACCCAAATTGAAAAAATATCCGATATGATTACGGCTGAGGACTATAACTTGGAAAACCGGCATAGATACTATTTAGAGCAATTACTGTTTCGTCTCAATACCACCGAACAATTCTATGTACAAGATTTCACTTCACATTATGGAATTGAGCTTAGGTTAGAAGGATTAGACAATAAAGAATCGGTAATACAAAAACTGCAAACCGTTGATAATGGTGAACGGTTACAGCTAGATCAATGTTCTTTTTCCGAAATATCGAAGCAAACTGTCGGTTACTCTCTTCTCTTTAATAACGGATATGAATTGGAAGTAATCTTCGATGCAAGTGTCGATCTGCGCGGGTATGCTCTCCGCCTTCGTAATAAGGAAACCGATTTAGTTGAATTGCATCAGATAGATATCCCCGACAAAGTTGAGCAGCATACCCTGCCATATTTGCCCGAACGGGAAAAGCCTGCACCACCTTTTAGTCACACTCCTGAGCCTGTTCCAGGACCATTAGCCATCAGAACTGACATGCGTCCATCCGAGTTCATTAATTTTTATAAGGATCGGAACTGGGGCCGGGAAATGATGCATAATAAGATAATAAATAGCGAGGACTTTGTCCGATCAGAGTTCCCAAAACATAAGATGGAAAACAACGACGGAGACATAAAACTCATTACCGATAAATTCCAAGAGATGTTTTCAGGTAATATCAAACTAGTGAAACATGTCCTGAGGGATGGGATCCTGTTTAACAGCAGCCCTAAATACAGTATTGATGACCATAGAAACGTTACTTTAGCGACCGGAGAGGTAGTCTCTTTCGCCGCCTTAAACGACCAGGAGATCTCGATTGTTGCCCCTTACATGAATCAACTTTTAACAATGCATCGTGTGATGGGGACTAAGCTGCTCGATTTCTTGCTGATACCGGCACCTGTTCCCACAACTTTGGTCATCCGCGATCCGGAACGAAAAGTTATGATGTTGGATTCTTATACCGATCTAATATTGATGCTATCTTATTATTGGTCGGATCGCAACATCTATTTCAACATTGACAGTGTAAAGAAAGTCAACAACTTTGTCGAAATGTCGGGCAGTTTAGTAGCCCATGAAAAGGATAAAGAACATTTTGATTTTGCTGAAGTTCTCTTTGCATTAGATGAGAATTATCGGATAGACTTGGCCATGTTCATTCTGCATACGGCAGTTAGTCGAGAATAGATCCCGGCATCAAGTGGCATTAAGTAAAGTTAATGTTGACAGCAAATCGGTTCTCTGAGAACGGTCATGACGTCCATAATCATCGGCTCATCGGTTACCCTTCCAACTATAAACCTTGACGGGAAAACATGTCCTGTAAAAAGTAACCGCTAAGGTGATTACTGTCGTGGAATGGTAATTGCATGTAATTGAGACTGAGCATGAAGATAGAATAAGTATTATTGAAAAATAAAGGATATCCATGTAATGACGGTATTGATTGTAGCAACAGCTATCTTGATAGCCAATTTAGTATTCGAATACTACAGGCATCAAAGAAACGTGAACCGGATTCCTATCCGTATTCATGTTAATGGAACTAGAGGTAAATCCAGTGTTACCCGTCTGATCGCAGCAGGCCTAAGGGCGGGAGGAATTAGGACTTTAGCCAAGACTACGGGTACTATCCCGCGGGTAGTGCTTCCCGATGGTAGAGAGTCTTCTATCATTAGGCTTTTCGCGGCCAACATAATCGAGCAGAAGTATGTGTTCAGATATGCCGCTTCAATAAAACCAGAGGCTATAGTAGTCGAATGCATGGCTGTTAATCCAGCCTACCAATGGGTCACCGAGCGAAAATTTGTACGCTCTACTATAGGCGTAATGACTAATGTTCGTCCCGACCATGAAGATCTGATGGGTTCGACAGTCGAAAGTGTCGCCATGTCTTTATCTAATACGGTGCCTCAGAATGCTGTCTGTTACACCTCTGAAGAAAAGATGTTCCCGGTACTAAAGCATGTCGCAGAACATAGGGGAACAGATATGATCCGAGTGAGTAATGACGATGTAACCAACGATGAATTAGAGCCTTTTCACTATATTGAACATAGCGACAACTTATCCTTGGCTTTAGCTGTCTGCCAACGCTTGGGTATAGACCGGGAAACGGCATTGAAAGGAATGCAACAATCTCAACCCGATCCCGGAGCCCTAACCAAGTTCTCCATTCATGATCAAAGAAAGAAAATCTGTTTTTATAATGTATTTGCAGCCAACGATCCTCAATCAAGTCTTTTTATCTGGAAAAAGATCAATATGCCGTTAGAAGATCAAGAAAGAATGATCGTTCTCAATACTCGAGGCGACAGGCTTTTCAGATCTCACCAACTTATCGATCTTTTCTGTGACCAGCATTACAACTATTTTGTTCTAACAGGCGAAAGAACGGAACACCTGGCACACTATGCATTAGATGACCGAATACATAAAGACAAACTTGTTGTTTTAGGAGAAATAGAGCCGGAGATGGTTTATAATAAAATTTTTGAGCTTACCAAAAAAGAGTCCCATGTCGTCGGTATCGGCAATATGGCAGGATCTCACAACTATGGAGCTCATATAGTTCATTATTTCCGCAATAAATCAAAAGGAGGATTTTAAGTGGTAGAAGCAGCCGTTGGTTTAGGGGTAATAATCAGTCTTATTTTTAGCGAGCTATTGGGTGCCTCCGCCGGAGGTATTGTAGTCCCGGGTTATATAGCTATGTATTTGCACGAACCCAGCTTTATTGTCGGGACGGTTGCCGTTAGTTTTGCTACCCTCTTATTAATAAAAATTATATCAAAAGTTACATTATTATACGGTAAACGTCGTATGGTACTTTCAATACTGATCGGTTTCATCTTAGGATGGGCAAGTAGAAATATTATCTTTGCAAATGTTACTATCTACGATCTCAGGATGCAGTCTATAGGATATATTATTCCCGGTCTGATTGCTAATTGGATGGAAAGACAGGGCATCGTTCGAACTTTATCGACAATGATAATTGCCGCAGTGCTGGTACGCTTGATCCTGATCATCATTTCAGGTGGGGAGGTGATCTTTGATGTATAAGCCTTCTCTAAAATCTGTATGGTCGTTAATATTATTAGCTGTAGCTGCAGTTATCTTATATTATATAGCGCATAATAGTTATAGTAACATCCAAACTGACGACTATGAATTAAAGGTAGAAGCTGCGCAGCACATGGAACAGAGTATGCAACTGCTGCGACAGAAGTTTGATGAATTAGGATACACTATCGATACAACCAACGACCCTAACATGACCGGTCTTATTGGTCTTAGCGGTTCAACCATCACTACCAGCCGTGGAATACTCGAGGATAAGATTACAGCTCTCAACCCTAATATGGCTGCTGTTTATGTGGATTTACTTCAGTCTGCCCGAGTTTCACCAGGCGACTATGTTGCTGTGGGAACCACCGGAGCGAATCCTGGTTTGAACCTGGCATTATATTATGCTGCCACTATTCTTGATATAAATCTGGTAATCATTCCTTCTGTCGGTTCGGCTATGTTTGGAGCTAACCGTGAAGAGTTTACCTGGTTAGAAATGGAGGATTTACTCTACGAATCCGAGTTGATCAACTTTAGATCTGTTGCCGCATCAATCGGTGGTGGTGGCGATATTGGCAGAGGTCTTCCCATTGAAGGTAGAAACCTTATAGAAGAAAGAATCGAAGAGTTAGGAAGAGAATTTATATACGAAAGCTCTCTTTCAGAGACCTTAAAAAGACGAATGGAAATATTTGATTCTCAACTTCCGGAGCGGATACGATATCGAGCCTTCGTCAACGTAGGTGGTGGGTTAGCTAATGTAGGTGCAACCGTTAATGCCAATCTTTTGCGTGACGGCATCTATCGGCGTCTGGCCGAACGTTCTTTCGCTACTGAAGGTATTATGATGGTTTTCGCCAGAAGAAATATACCGGTTATACACACCTTCAGACCACGATCATTAGCCGAAAGATACGGCCTGGAAATAGAACCAATTCCTCTACCTGAAGTAGGTACAGGTGAAGTGTTTGTCTCAAAGGTTAATAATGTTACAGTAGCCGCAATTTGCTTAGCAATATTGCTTGTATTGATAATTGTTGTTATATTATTCGATCGTCATGATAGGCATTTTACAACCAATATAATAGATCCTGATCAGGAGTTATTATGATAACACAAAAGAAACCACAGGATAGCATCCTCAGCCTAAAAAGTGCGCTTAGTTGTCTTGTGCTTCTTTCTATCGTTGCTGGTTTCTCTTTTTTTAGCAGCGGTCAGCTTCACTCTATGATCGCAGCCCAATGGGATATCATCGACTTTATTGAGCATGGCACAAGAAGAATAGTTGTCGTAGAAGATAATCGCTGGTTTTTCTACCGTCCGGAAGCAAATGCTGAGTTAAACTTCGAGACGGAAGAAGGTAAGATCATGATTAAATCAGCTGTGCGCCAGGATATTGATGAAATAACCTATCAGGTGAGAATCGGCAATGCTTTCAGGAGTTTCACAGCAAAAAGATTAAAAACATCAGGGGATTTCACGGTCATGGAAGACGTATACCTCAACTTAGGACCCGGAGTTCATCAGGTCAACATATCTACTACAAACAGGCTGGCCTACTTTAAAGTATTCAGGGAAGAAGAAGTATGGGCTGTCCCCACCGAAAGAAGAGCTTTTACACCTGAGAGATATCAAAGAAATTATACTCTTATGTCCAAAGACAGTGAAAGTCCTTACTATTCGGCGACTAACTCTGCACCTGTAACTTTCAATGCCATCGGGCCTAACGAAGTGCTCGGATTTGCCCGTTATTTCATAAATGATGCCGATGAAGAGGGTGTATTTGATATTGTTGTTAATAACAGAGTTATCGAAACCGTTACCATACCTTCGCGCAGAACCGGCTCCTATTGGCTGGAGGAAAATCCGGAACAGGAGATTTCCATCGGCAGAAGGTTCGAATTTGACCTGCCGGCAGGAGAACACCGCGTTCAACTGATACCCAGATCGGAAGATACTTTCATCTTCAGAACTATTATGGATGTCCCCGAAGATTTACCCGAGCCTGATGATCCGGTATATGATATTGACGCTTTCGATGATGTGCCCGTTGTCAGAGAAGCTCTTTCGGGATTGCAAATTACAGTCGGCAGTTCACTAAGATATGAAGATAATGTGTTTTCGCTGTCTGACCATGATATAGACAGGTTTGATGACGGTCATGAGAGGTTCGATTTTATTGATACCCGTGATGACTTTGTAATCAATCCCTTCATAAGAATGAGGTATCCGTTTAATTTCGGTGAATACGAAATCGAACCGTACGTCAACTTTAACTACCGAATGTATATGAACAACGAAGATAAGAGTAACTACTTTTTGCTGACCGGTCTGTTCAACACCTACAGAGATTTCAACCTCAACCTCTACTACGGCCACTATGCCGATATTTATGTCAGAAATTACTACATTAGAAATGCCGCAAATGACATTATCTCAGATGAGATGTTCGAATACGACCGCAATTTCTATCGTGTGTACCCCTACTATCGATTAACCAGCCATAATACCGTCTTATTAGATTACAGGTATGAAGAATATTATCATAACGAACACTTTACCGCATATGACGGAACGGCCAACACCTTCGGTTTTGGTTGGAGAAGGTCTTTCCCGACATTCTTCCTCAGAGCTTTCTATTATTACCGGGAGTTTGACGGTACTAATATAACACCTGACGATGATCCGTCCTATCAAAGTAATATCTATGACTTCGAATTCAGGAATAAGCGGGTAGAATTGTTCAACACCTACGATTTCCGCCCCTATATTAGTTTCAGATTTGAAGACAGGTTTTTTACCAAGCAATATGTGTCCGGGAAAGTTGGCAGATTTGATTATCAAAGCTCCCGAAATGACCGTCGCTACAGCTTTACTATAGGCAGCGAATTCTACTTAACCGACAACCTCGACATAATACTGGATTACAACTATTTCTTAAGGGATTCTACATCTGAGAACACTTACGTTTCACAAGATAAAGATTATATAGAACAGACTATAAACCTATCATTCGAATACACTCTCAGATTTTAAATAATATTGGACAAGCAAGGTGTCTTGTCCGTACAAATAGGGAGATGAATATGAATACTGAAAAAGATAAAAAAAGAATCATAGAATTCTTAGACCTACTCGACAATGAAAGCTACGACCTGAGAAGATACTCCCGACCTATACTGGTTTATATAGTCAAGGATGGAACAATATATTATTCTGTCTGGGAAGAGGATATACTTCGCAGGTATGGACTTGAAAATGTCGATGGATGGGACTTCAAAGAAGATTCCATCTTTTGCCCTGATTGGGTGATAGGAGTCGAAAATGAAAGTATCCTCGACGAATTAGATGAAATGGATGAGATTCCGAACAATGAAAACGACTGATTTACTCGTTTAAATATTAACAAGAAATAATAAAAAGCCCACATTAACGTGGGCTTTTTTACTCAGAAATATTTTTTCAAGGCTACCGCCAATTTAAAGTAATCATCCGGTTTATTATAAAGATGAGCACTTATCCTGAGCAGTCTTTCTCCTGCTGGTTCTACAGGAAAGGCAACTTCTATATTGTGGTTTTCCAGCAAATCGTAATATATGAGGTCTAGAGTAGTATCCAGGTTTTTTTCTGCTTTGGTTGCGGTCCTAAACGTAATCATAGAACCTGTTCTTTCTTCTTGAGTATGTTGGTCAAGCGACAACTTCTGCAGCAATATCTCTTTTCCTTCACAAGCTAAATCATGGTTCCTCTCCCTAATCGCAGACCACCCTTTTTCAAGTTGACTACCTAGATGATCTATCGCTTTTTTAACCGCTATACAGCTTGTATAGTCCATTGTGCCGAGCCAATGAAAAGAATTAAATAGCCTTTCAGCAAGTGTTTCTCCTTTAAAATAGTAGTTGCTGATTAATGGTGGTTTAATGCACGACTGCTTTCGGGGATTGATATAGAGGAAGGCTGCTCCTTTGGGTGCACAAAGCCATTTATGACAATTACCGGCATAATAATCCGGCTCTAATTCAGTAATATCAAGTGGGATCATGCCGGGTGCATGAGCTCCGTCAACAAAAACCTCAACACCGATTTCAGCAGCCTTTTTTAGAATCTTATCTAAAGGCATTATCATCGAAGTATTACTTATGATGTGATCAACAAAAATCAGCTTGGTTCTTTCATTGACCTTGCTGAATATGGCTTGTAGTATCTGTTCATCACTTTCCGGATTAAATGGAATCACCGGGTAATGGACTGTAATCATTTTCTCTTGCGCTGTATAGTCAAGAAGGTTTCTACAGGACTCATATATCTGGTCTGTAGCTACAATTTCATCACCCTCAATTAATGGCAGAGAATTAATAACAACATTAGCAGCCGTAGTAGCATTGCGGACGAACAAGACATCTTTAACAGGCACATTGATAAATCCTGCCAATCTTTCCCTAGACTCAGTCAATAAAGGTTTAAGCTCCAGCATAAAGAATCGTGTTGATAAGCTTTCCATCCTTTTTATCAGATAAAACTGATAATCGGTTACTGCCTTAGGGCATGCTCCAAAGCTACCGTGATTTAAAGCAATAGACCCCTTCTCAATATCGAAAAGGTGAGCATAGTTTTCTAGATAAGACATTAACTCTCCATTACAATTAACAGGTTAAGCAAATACAGATTATTCCATTTCTTTAGAGTATCTTATCAAATTTCTTTAACGAATTCGGCAACGGCTCGTCTCTTTGGTAGGGTTATGTCGATCTGCTGAGGAAAACCTATAGGTGTTAAGCATGCGATATAGTGGCCTTCCGGGATGGATAGAATGTCTTTAACCGCTTTGGTATTCATACCACCAATCCAACAAGTACCTAACCCGAACTGGGTTGCGGCCAACATGAGATAAGTCGCTGCTATGCAGGCATCTTCTTCTGGGCGGATCGTCTTATTTGGGTCAGTGCATACAGCTAATATCAGAGGTGCTCTAACTAATGGAGTAGCTCCCCGTTCTTTTTGGGCAGCTAAGTTCTTTATTAGTTTTTTATCTCTGCTTTTGATAAAGTAAAAAGCCTGGGTATTTTTGGAGGTCGGGGAATATCGGCATAAGTCGAAGACCTCATTAAGAAGTTGGTCACTGACAGGTTCGTTGGAGAATTCTCGTACACTTCTTCTCAAAACAAGACATTCATCGCTGAGATAAAAAGGCCTTAAACGATGATTAAAGACCTGAAACTCGATAGTTCGTCCTTCAGGGTCTTTGGCGAAAAAATTGTAAATATTGAACTGCTGATTGACCTGCGGCTCAGAAGTAGCAACATCCTTGAGCTTTTCATACATTGAGTCCACCTCTTCCTTAGTGTGATAAAAAAAAGTGATACATCCAAAAGCATCAATTTTTTCGCTGCGGCAAAAACTGAACAACAGGTTTCCATGCTGTAAAATGATGCATTGCTTCTGATCAAGCCAGACACTTGCACCAATATTTTGCGTATAAAACTCGACCGTTCCTTCAACATCTCTGCTTCTATTAAAAAGTATTCCGGACATGTTTCCTCCTAGGGTTATAATTATCACGCTTAACGCTCCTGTCCCAAGACATATGTGTCAAGATAAACTCAAGAAGTGTGAGCAAAACTCAAACAAACAAGACCAAAATTGGTTCCTGAAACAAGATCTTTAATTATGATGACTTATTTGAGCTGTAGGCACAAATATTGTCCAGTCATTGAGCTTGGAGCTCTCAACAAATATATAGATTAGAAGCTATATATAATCATTCCGCTGTATTGCTGCATTCTCGGGAAATTCAGATTTCTATGCTCCTAATCGCTCCCTGATCTTCTTCTCTTAAAAGTACACGCATCGTTTGATTATACCATATCAATATCTAATTTATAATAATTATTGTTTAACTTAAATTACATATATAAAGCCCATCTTTAAACTATACGGACAGGATACCGGTATGTTATCTCTTTGTCAATCATGTTTTCCTCCAGCTGTTCCTTTTCAGAGCGGTTTTCAAGCCAGCTATTACTAAGCAATTTATAAAATCACTTGACACAATCGAGCAGTAAATATTCGAATCCGACTATCATTTAATATGACCTTGACTCTGTTTTCTGTGGTCAAGATATTTCAACATTAAAGGAGGAGTTAAAGTGAAGAAAGACGACAAAGCTTACTGGAAAATGACGCTCAGGCTGCTGGGAATTATCTTGGCCGTATGGATTTTTGTCTCATTAGGCTTGAGTATAATATTTGCGCAAGAACTAAACAAAATCAATTTGGGAGGGTATCCTTTGGGCTTTTGGTTTGCACAGCAAGGCTCAATATATACTTTTATCGCTCTCATCTTTATCTATGCTTGGATTATGAACAAAATCGACCGCAACTTTGATGTTCACGAAGAATAATTAATAAGGAGAATGTATATGAGTCTCGAAATGACAACTTATATTGTTGTTGGATTAACTTTTCTATTATATATTAGTATCGCGGTTTGGTCACGTGCCAAATCAACTAAAGATTACTATGTTGCAGGTGGTAATGTTGGTCCTATAACTAACGGAATGGCAACTGCTGCCGACTGGATGTCAGCAGCTTCTTTTATTTCGATGGCAGGAATGGTAGCGAATATGGGTTATGGTGGTTCGGTTTTTTTAATGGGCTGGACCGGTGGTTATGTCCTATTAGCAATGCTGCTAGCTCCTTATCTGAGGAAGTTCGGAAAATTCACCGTTCCCCAATTCATTAGAGAAAGATTTTATTCAAGGTCAGCCGCTTCTGTAGCGGTATTAAGCCTGTTAGCAGCTTCGCTCACTTATATTATCGGTCAGATGACCGGTGTTGGAGTTGCATTTTCAAGATTTTTGGGAGTATCGAGTGATGTAGGTATATATATCGGTATGGGTATAGTTTTTACTTATGCCGTATTTGGAGGCATGAAAGGTATAACTTATACTCAGGTTGCCCAGTTTCTAGTGCTGATCTCAGCTTTCTTAGTCCCAGCAATTTTTATTTCCTTCCAACTTACGGGAAATCCGATACCACAACTCGGCTTAGGATCTCGATTAACCGAGACCAATGTGTATTTGTTAGAGCGTCTAAATGAAGTTGTTACCGACCTGGGCTTTAAAGAATATACGACGACCTATGCAGGAAGCAAGTTAAATATGACACTGTTTACGTTGTCACTAATGATTGGAACAGCAGGGTTACCACATGTGATAATGAGATTTTTTACAGTTCCTTCGGTCAAAGCTGCCCGTATCTCTGCCGGTTGGACGTTAGTTTTTATTGCAATGTTATATACTACTGCTCCAGCTGTTGGGGCTATGGCAAAATATAATCTTCACAGAACAATAACACCCGGTATTGCAATAGAAGAAGTTGATCTGTTTGAACCGGAGGCACATTTACTTGGTGAAGAACGCCCGGATTGGATGGAAAGATGGGAAGCAACAGGGCTGCTAAGATGGGAAGATAAGAACCAGGATGGTCGCATTCAATACTATAACGATCAGTCTGATGACGAAGAGTTCTTAGCTAAAGCGGAAGCAGCAGGATGGGAAGGTAATGAGTTAGAAGTTAATGCCGATATCATTGTCTTGGCTAATCCTGAAATCGCTATGCTTCCTAACTGGATAATAGCTTTAGTGGCTGCAGGAGGTTTGGCATCTGCTCTTTCAACCGCGGCAGGTTTACTTATTGCTATTTCATCTTCGATCTCACACGACCTGGTCAAAGGTATTTTCATGCCGAAGTTGTCGGATAAAGGTGAATTAATTGTCGGAAGAATTGCAATGACTCTATCTATTATTCTTGCAGGTTGGCTTGGTCTCAATCCACCCGGCTTTGCGGCGGGAACGGTAGCTTTAGCTTTTGGAATAGCTGCATGCTCTCTGTTCCCAGCTTTGATGATGGGTATCTTCTTTAAGAAGATGAATAAAGAAGGAGCAACTGCAGGGATGCTTGCCGGTCTAGCGGTAACCCTGTTTTATGTCTTTGCCCATAAAGGGATCTTCTTTATTCAGGGAACTACCTTTACCCACCTCATCGGAGGAGAAAACAGCTTCTTTGGCCTTACACCGGAAGCCATCGGAGTTGTTGGAGCAGCAGTAAACTTTACCGTTGCCCTTATTGTCAGCAAGTTTACTAAAGAACCACCCGAATATATTCAGGCATTGATTGAAAATGTTCGTCTCCCCAGAGGTGCTAAACATGTGGACGGATCACATTAAAAACGAGTCAATGCTTGTTTAATTATATGAAGAAAGTATTTATGACCTGTGGTTACGGAGCAATGCTTAATCGCTCCGTAACCACATAATTTTAACGGGCCCGATAATCGTTGGATATTAACTTAGTTCTTACTTGGATAATGTTTTTGGGGCTATTCCCTATCTCTTACTTTTGGTTGAGGAGAGCATGGAAAATCATTCGCTATAAAGACTATACCTACGTCGCCTTGAAAAAAGGTGAACCTCCGAAAAAACCCAAAAAATATGCACCGTATTCTGCAGCAATAAACCTCATAGCAGGGTCGATATTTGCAATAGTTATCATCCTGATATTCGCTATTGCTCTGCCTTACGATATATGGTCTGCAATAGTAGGCACAACTCTCTGGACAAAGATCTTTGCCGATTTTTTTATCAGTAGACTGGCACACTACAAAAAAAAAGTATAGTCAAGTGAAGACAGCTACCCACACCTGACTATACTTAAACCCAAATAATGCAGTAGATTTCCGGAACGCTGAATTGGCTGCGTTCCTCGCCGAGCTCCCTTTGGTCGGTCTGCTGGATTTTTAACCTGTGAAATCTTTTCTTTCTATTTCACCGGGTTATCCGGCAATTAGTAACTTTTCATTACCGGAAAGATGACTTGAAATAATATGCCTACTCAAAGCAAGGCTTAGCCGAGGAACGCAGGCAACTATTATTATTAGCCGAGGAACGCAGGCAACTATTATTATTAGCCGAGGAACGCAGGCAACTATTATTATTAGCCGAGGAACGCAGGGGGCGCGACGTGCCGGCCGCATAAATGCAACATTCCGGTACACTTATAGAAAACAATGCCGCAGTGTAGTATCTGTAACTGCATTATCTGGGTTTAATAATTACCTTGGGTATCACTGCCATTCTCACGAATGTGACTTGGTCTGGTTTTTTCAAAATATTCAGCCAAAAAAGCACGAACCGAGTTTACTAGCTCGACGCGGTCAATAATGTTGATACGGTACTGATTCTTTAATTTATACAGTTTCCATAATGAAGCAGCACAAAAAAACTCCTCCCCTGCAGTAGGGTTTAATTAGGGAGAGAATATGACTTTTCAATATGTAAATTGTGCTCTTGAAAAAAAATTAAAATAAAAATAAAAATAAGGGCGATTTTGTAACCTTAGCCCTTATCATATTGATAGTCAATGGTTTACACGGTTACCGTGCCGGTAACTTTTGGTAACCCTGGTAACCTGTCCGGACAAGCCGGAATCCAGTGTTCATCAGCAATTGTGCGCAAATTGCGAACCTTAACGAAGTGAAGTTCAGCAAGTGAAGCGCAACCAAGTGCACGAATAACTTCATAATGAAGTGACATGAAAAATACTTCCCTATACAGTAGAGTAGAGTAGAGGCAGGGATTTACTCCTGCCCCTCATCAAACCGTGCATGCGGTTTTCCCGCACACGGCTTTCCGACAAAGTTCGCTGCAAGCTTTCACACTCTCGCTTGGCTTACAGTATAGCATGACTCGAAAACTCATAATGCTCTGTTGCTATTATTAGCAAGGTTCATTTGTTAGGCGAGTTCCGCCAATCACAAAATTATTCATTCTCTTTCAAACTCCTTTGAAGCAATGCCCCTTCGCTCCTGATGAGTTATGTTGTCTCACCTATCATCACTAATATGGGCATCTCCGACTTCCTGTCCGTCCCAAACTCATTTCGCTTCCTTATAGAGTTCG
>PWNZ01000218.1 GCA_003564135.1 Candidatus Cloacimonadota bacterium | reverse complement strand
TGTGGAGAGGTTAAAAAGAGTATCAGTTCAATTGACAGCTATGAAGAAGATACTGCTCCAAGAAGAGAGGTAGAGGTACATCATCACTAATAACAATTCACTTTCAAAGTACAATCAATTGTGTGTATCTTATTTTTAGCAGCAAACACATAAAGGTCTGTATTGTTTAAACAGTAGTTGATTCAAAAAAGCAGAATAAATCTCTTCGCAGAACAATAAAAAACAGGAGATACCATATCATTTTGATATAGAATGAAGCTCTATTTTATACCATCCCGGATATTGCAGCATCTTTAAGTGCAATCAGGCCATCAGTTCTCTAATAGAGGCTTACCGGACATCTAACTGCCTAATCTTTCCAAGACGTAAGTCACTGTCTTGCAATGCCTGTGATTTAGTGCCTTATCGATAATTTTGGTGTTTTTTTTGGCAGAATATTGAACCCGGATAATGCATTTATAATAAATGGAACGCTGACTTCCAGTCGGTTGGTACGCCGGATTTTTAACCCGTGAAATCTTTCCTTTCTATTTCACTGTTACTCTATTTCACCGGGTCATCCGGTATTTTAAAGGGGATAGATTGCATGAAACCTTTTTAATCATAGTAACACCTCAGCAGCCTTCTCTCTGCTTTGTCAGCAGTAAGATTTGAGAGGTTAAGCAGATAGCGGCTGTTTCGGCTCTCAAAACGAGTTTACCCAAGGTAATTAGGGAGATATTTTTATTGATCATGAGAGCAATTTCCCGGTCTGTGTAGCCCCCTTCGGGGCCTATAATTATGTTTATTCTGTTGGGTATATAGTCTATGACACTGTCTATATATCTATCAGTAGACCTTTCAACTGCCGAAACGTAGAGGGTATCCTTGTTAGTCTCAGATTTTTGAATCAGTTCGGTAAAGTCTGCAACTCGGTTTATCTTTGGTTTATAAGGATTATCGCACTGCTTGATAGCGGATATAGCCACCTTTTCAAACTTATCAACTGTATTCTTGGAGGGAGTTCTTACTGTCCGTCCATAAATAATCGGAGTAAACTCTATGACGCCCAATTCAGTTAATTTTTCTACTATTAGCTGATCGTTCTTATTCCTCAGCAGCGGAAATAAGGCATGGATAGACGGTCTTATCGGATTCTCTGTTTTTATATTATTTATGCTGACATTAACCGATTTCTTGCTTATTTCATCTATTGTTGCCTCTGCGATAACCCCTTTCCCATTGCTTAGCTTGATAATATCACCTTTTTTGTGACGGAATACATGGACAATATGATGAAATTCATCACCTTCTATAATATTTAAGGTATCTGATTGGTTAAGGTCAGGAGTATAAAAAGCGGGCATGATTTTTCGCTAATGGTTGTTTCTAATCCAAATATGACCCCGATGATATTAGAATATCATCGGGGTCATAGAAAAACTATACGGCAAAAAACTCTTTCAACTTATTCAGGAAAGATTTTCCTGGTTTCAATTGCCTTGCCTCATCGAATTCTGCCAATTGTTCAAGCAATTCTTTTTCTTTGGAGCTGAGTTTAGTTGGTGTCACCACTCTTACCTTCACATAAAGGTGCCCTTTAGAAGAACTATTAACAACCGGTAACCCTTGGTTGGCAATCCTGAACTCTTTACCGTATTGTGTTCCCGGAGGGATTGTCATCTTAACCTTTCCTGTCAGGGTCGGCACAAGAATCTTGCACCCTAACGCTGCTTGTGAGAAAGATATTGGATACTCTAAAATCAGATGTGAACCGTCTCTTTGGAAAAGGTCATCTTCTTTCTCGTGAATAATGATAATAAGATAACCGTAAGGGCCACCTCTAAGTCCTCTGTTACCTTTGCCGCTGAGCCTGATGTACTGGCCTTCGGATACTCCTGCCGGTATCTGGACGGTAACGCTTTTCTTAATATTTACTCTACCTTGACCACTACACTTAGGACATTTTTTAGAAATAGTTTTACCCTCTCCCCTACATGAAGGACAGGTCACAACGGTTGTCATATTCCCGAATATCGAACGCTGCATCTGCCTGACTTGTCCCGAACCGCGACACTGTGAACAGGTGTTCATTTTTTTATCTTCCGAACCTGTGCCGTCACAAGCTTCACATGAATCTTTTATTGTAACTTTCAGCGTTTTTTCCGCACCCTTAGCTATCTCTTTAAGGGTTAAAGGCATAGTAATCTGCAAATCTTCTCCACGATGCACCCTACTTCTGCCACCGGAGCCTTCGCGGGATCCTCTTCCGAAGAAAATGTCAAATATACTGTTAAATCCGTCACCAAAAATGTCACTAAACTCAGAGGTATGTGTGAAATCGTTCCAGCTGAAACCACCGTTGCTAAACATGTTTTCGACGCCTGCATGTCCGTATTGATCGTATCTTTGTTTTTTCTCCGGATCACTTAATACTTCATAAGCTTCTGATGCTTCTTTAAACTTATCTTCAGCGGCTTTATCGTCTTTATTCTTATCCGGATGGTATTTAATAGCTAATTTACGGTACGCTTTCTTTATTTCAGCCTGATCAGCATTTTTATCTATTCCTAAAATCTCGTAATAATCTCTTTTTGCCATATTTAAACCTCTTAGTTAATTTATTTGGGATGGGGGTACCGTAAATTCGGCACCCCAATTTCCAGTATTCATTTATGCTATTTAAGAGTAAATAGCTGTTTCGTTATCATTTTGGCTGGATTACTTTTCGTCGTCATCAACTACTTCATAATCAGCATCTACCGGGCCATCTTCTTTTTCTTGACCCTGCTGGGATTGTTCTTGTTCAGCTCCGGTATCTTGCTGTTCTTGACCTTCTTGTTGGCCACCGGCTTGTTGTTGCTGTTGCTGCATTTCCTGATAGATAATCTCTCCCAACTTCTGCGATTTCTTAGCTAATGTTTCATGGGCATTCTTAAATTCTTCTGCTGAATCACCTTTTTCCAGTACTTCTTTAGCTTCTTTAACTGCTTCTTCTACTTCACCTTTATCGCCATCAGAGAGCTTACTGCCGTGTTCTTTAAGGCTCTTTTCGGTTGAGAAAGTCAGAGTGTCGAGTTCATTCTTAGCTTGAATTTTCTCTACTCTTTGTTTGTCTTCTTCGGCATGAGCCTCAGCTTCTTTGACCATTTTATCGATCTCTTCCTCACTCAAGGAACCGGTTCTTTCAATTCTGATAGACTGTTCTTTACCGGTACCTTTATCTTTAGCAGAAACATGAAGTATACCGTTGGCGTCTATATCGAAGGTCACCTCAATTTGCGGCATACCTCGTGGTGCCGGTGGTATATCGATCAGATCAAACTTACCTAAGGTTCTATTATCCTTAGCCATAGGCCTTTCGCCTTGCAAAACATTAATAGACACTGCTGTCTGATTATCTTGCGCTGTAGAGAATATCTGACTTTTCTTAGTCGGGATAGTAGTATTCCTTTCAATTAACTTAGTCATAACGCCGCCTAAGGTCTCAATTCCCAGAGAAAGGGGTGATACGTCAAGTAAAAGGATATCCTTCAAGTCTTCATCGCCGGCCAAGATACCACCTTGAATAGCCGCACCTACAGAAACCACTTCGTCGGGATTAACATTCTTATTCGGTTTCTTGTTGAAGAATTTTTCAACCGCTTCCTGAACTGCCGGAATCCTGGTACTACCTCCGACGAGGATAACTTCATCTATATCGCCAATGTTTAACTTGGCATCTTTCAATGCTTTTTTACAGGGTTCAATCGATCTTTCCACTAAATCGGATGTCATTCTATTAAACTCAGAACGTGACAAAGTGAGGTTTAGGTGTTTAGGACCATTGGCGTCAGCTGTGATAAATGGTAGATTTATATCTGTACTTGGAGTACCTGATAGTTCTACCTTAGCTTTCTCGGCTGCTTCTCTTAATCTTTGTAAAGCCATAGGATCTTTAGAAAGGTCTATCCCTTCCTGTTTTTTGAATTCTGATAATATCCAATCCATAACCCTTTGATCAAAGTCGTCTCCACCCAAGTGAGTGTCGCCATTAGTAGATAATACTTCCACTACGCCTTCAGCTACATCTAATATCGAAATATCAAAAGTACCACCACCTAAATCATAAACGGCAACCTTTTCCTCTTTCTTATTCTGCAAACCATAGGCCAAAGCAGCAGCTGTCGGCTCGTTAATAATTCTTTTCACTTCCAAACCGGCAATTAATCCCGCATCTTTAGTTGCCTGTCGTTGTGCATCGTTAAAGTATGCCGGAACTGTTATGACTGCCTCTTTTACCTTGGTACCTAAGTGCGCTTCAGCAGTTTCCTTCATTTTACCTAAGACCATAGCAGAGATCTGTTGCGGAGTATAGGTTTTGTTCTCATAATCGGTTTTAACAACTACCTCGCCATTCTTATCTGCTGCGACTTTATACCCGACATTCTTTATTTCTGCCGGCACTTCACTCAGCTTCCTTCCGATGAATCTTTTGATTGAATAAACGGTGTTCTTGGAGTTGGTTATGGCCTGACGTTTAGCTAACTGACCGACCAACCGCTGACCATCCTTTGTAAATCCTACGACAGAAGGGGTAGTTCTCCCACCTTCAGCATTCTCTATAACGACTGTTTTGCCACCTTCCATAACGCTTACGCATGAATTAGTGGTTCCCAAGTCTATTCCTATTATCTTTCCCATATTTCCTCCTTAATTATATTTCTTTTTTAAATATTTTTCTTTAATTATTTTTGGGTACAAAACTAAAGTCTCATTAAAACAGGACAAAGCTTAAGTTACATCGCTTTCTTCCGGATCATTCTGCTGTCCGGCCGATACCGCTACTTTTGCAGCCCGGATAACTTTATTGTCCATAATGTATCCGTTCTGGATAACTGAGATAATTTTATCCGGTGTCTCATCGGACGGAATATAAGATACCGCTTCATGGTACATCGGATTGAAGTCTTCTCCTAGGGCTTTAATTTTTTCAACACCTTCCGAGTTGACTACTTTTTCTAATTTCTTGTAAATTGATGCAACACCTTTCACAAACTGCTCAAACTGGCCTTCATCGGGCTCAATCTCTAATGCACGCTCAAAGTCGTCCAATACGTCACAAACCTTCAGCGCTAGTTTTGTATTAGCGTTCTTTATCCAACTTACACGCTCCTTATCGTTGCGTCTTCTATAGTTCTCAAATTCCGCCAGGAGCCGCAGGTATTTATTAGTGGCTTCAGTTTTTTCTTGTTCGAGTTTCTGGCATTTTTCTTCTATAGTCTCGATTTTTTCGCCTTTTTCTTCTTCAGCTTCAAGGGTTTCTGTCTCTTCTGTTTTTTTCTGTTCTTCTAAATCTTTCTTTTTATCTTTCTTTTTCTTCATGTCTATGTACCTCTAAATGTGAGTTTTTGTTAAGTCAACTTTTCTTATCTGTCAGTACGATCGAACCTTTTTTTGTAGTTTCGGTAATAATTTTAGCCATATTATGGACTATCGGAATGTTTTTCATATAGTCCATCCTAACCGGGGCAATCACACCTAAATAGCCAGGTATGCCATACAATTCATATCTCGAGAAAACCAAGGCATAGTCCGACCACTCATCTTTGTCAAAATCTTGCCCCAGCATCACGTGATACTTACGATCTTGAGCCCGGCTTTGCATGTAGGCGACCAACAAATCTTGCCTTTGAGTTAGGCTCAAAAAGTTTAACAAAGAAGCTTTATTATCAAACTCCGGTTGCTCTAAAAAAGAAAGACCGGCCTCAAAATGAATGAAAAAGTTGCTGATCTCCGTCAAAACTTCCTCAAACTCTTTCACAAACCGATTAAACAAGACGTTTAACTCCGACGTATTATCAGTCATTTCCTCTATATGCTTATGCTGGATATCGTATATCCGCAAACCGGACAACCTATCGTTTACATAGCGCACTAATGCTTTCAATTGTTGCTCGTTGATTTCATAATCACACGAAATAATAACTGTTTTATCGATCCCGGTATCGAGGCTAACTACAAAAAGGAGCTTGTTATTAGCTATCTTAAAAACTTCTAATTTCTCCAAAAAACCATACGCGATCTCGGGCTCAGCAACAAAGCTAAGTTGGTCTGTTTCCTTGGCTAATAACTGCATTATATAATGAAGGGCTTTGGTTGTATCCTTATAAGATGAGACCAATATCTTCCTTAATAGGTCACCTTGGCTATAATGCTTCTCTTCAACCGTATTAGCAATATTATTTAGATATGAACGAATACCTGCTAAGGTCGGAATCCTTCCTCTCGGAGAAAGTACCCGCTTAACAAAGCCCTTTTGCTCGAGGTGAGCAACATCATTCCTCAAAGTAGCAGGGCATACATATGACAGATACTTACTCTGCAAGGACGTAGTGGTTATAGGTGTCCTGTATTTTATATAGTCGCTTATCAAATGATTAAGCACCAACCTACGCCTGAAAGTCTTTTTCTTAGGTGATCTTTCCATTTTTTAGCACTCCATACCTCTTATTGCTAATTTTGCGACAAGATAATATAGAAGGCATAATTGTCAACCAATTTCTTTCTGCGCTAATTTTTACTAAATAACACAAACTGTCCATATATATATAAACCACTGCAAGAAGAACCGCTGAGCAGTTAATCATAACAAAAGTAAGCCTATACAGCAGCCCTGATAGAAGTAATCTCTAATGGTTTCTTAAATCATCGACTATCAATCAAGGATTTGCTAACATTATACCCCTTGCTATATCACCGGAAGCTTAACGGTCGAGCCTTTTAGATATCGTGAATAATGATCATTTTTTGGAGCATAATCTAGACGAATTGTTTGGCAGTCGTCTGCGAGTCTTGCGTTTTCAAAACTGTATTAAAACCGCTCGTTATTTTATAAGTGAGTAATTTTTAACCATTTTTTATCACTAATTTTTCCAGCGTCTTCGAGAGCCGATTATTTATTGATAGTCTTGCATATTATGGGTACATATTCCTCATCATTTAACCCACTTATTAGCGAGACATGAGTATTATGTACCCATTTTATTCATTTTTTTGTTTACAAAATTCGGGGATATCATTTTATGATCTCCGAAAAAAATAAGAGGTATCTCGATTCTCCTTCTTAGGAGGATAATAAGGAGAGATTTTGATGTTATCAACCAGTTATAGTGAGTGTTTAGTATGAAGATGGAAGAGCTAAACTATTATTACAACAAATTCAAGTTCGGCGAGGATATATTCCACAACCTAATGCAGCGGCAGATAAAGGAGATACTGTTAGTATCAACTTTCTATGATGCATTTATCTTCGAGCAGGACGGTAGGCTTTCGGAACAGATTTTTGGAGAATACAGACAGCTTAACCTCAGTATCACCCCGCGAATCACCAGCATCCCTTCAGGTGAAAAAGCGATTGAAAAGATCGAGGAATCAGATTTTGATCTGGTTATTCTAATGATGCGTATTGGGGAGGTAGGCCCTTTCGAGTTGAGCCGTATAATTAAAGAGCGCCATCCCCACCTTCCTGTGTTGCTGCTGCTAAATGTTCAATCTGATGTTGCTATAGTTGAAGAAAAGCGTGATCAGTTAGAATGCATAGACGATGTCTTTTTATGGAATGGTGACACAAAACTTTTTTTAGCGATGGTTAAAAGTATTGAGGATAAACTAAATGTGGCTGATGACACCGAAGTTGGGCTAACCAGAGTTATTTTGCTGGTTGAAGACTCTATACATTATTATTCAATTTTCTTGCCGCTTTTGTATTCAGTCATAATGAAGCAGACCCAAAGGTTGATACAAGAAGAGTTAACCGAGATTAATAAAAGGCTGAGAATGAGGATTCGTCCTAAGGTGATATTAGTACACACCTACGAAGAGGCTGTCGAATTATATGAACAGTATCGAGAGTATATCGTCAGCGTGATATCCGACGTAAAATTTTACCATAAGGGATCCTTGGAAGAAAATGCCGGTATAGAGCTAATAAAACACATTAATCAAGACAACTCCGACATACCGTTAATCCTTCAATCTTCAGATATCGAAAACAGAAAGAAGGCTGAAGATGTTGGTGCTTTTTTTATAGATAAAAACTCGAAAAAAATGCTCCACACACTTCGAGAGTTCATAGTCAAGAATCTGGGGTTTGGAGATTTCGTGTTTAGGGATAAAAAAGGAAAAGAAGAAGCCAGGATAACATCTTTACACGATTTTGAGTCGGTTTTGAATAGAGTTTCCGATGAATCATTGCTAATACACAGCGACAGTAACGATTTTTCAAATTGGTTGGTAGCACATGGTGAGGTAGTCTTAGCAAAAAAAATACGCCCTATGAAAGTAACCGATTTTAAATCTACTACCGAACTGCGCCGTTTTCTATTAAACGTTTTTCAAGATGTAAGGCGGCAGAAAAGTCGCGGTAAAATAATCGACTTCAACAGTAACAGTCTCTCGGAAACCAATCAGATCATCAAAATGGGAGACGGATCTTTGGGCGGCAAAGGAAGAGGTTTAGCTTTTCTCAATGCTTTGTTAGTAACTATGGAGTTTGAAAATAAGTTTCCCGATGTCAATATATCATTACCAAGCACCTCAATCATCGGCACTAACGAGTTCGATAGATTTATCGAAACAGTCAATCCTGAGCAAAGCTTTTCTCAAATGAGCGATGAAGACATAGATAAAGTCTTTTTACAAGGGCAATTATCCCAACAGTTGCTTGAAAAGCTGAAAATATACATTAAAAAAATCAAATCTCCTATAGCTATCAGATCTTCAGGGCTATTAGAGGACTCACAATCTCAGCCATTTGCCGGGATCTATCGAACCTATATGCTTCCTAATAATCATCATGACGATGAAGTCAGACTGCAGCAAATCATCGATGCTGTCAGGTTGGTCTATGCTTCCGTATTTCTCAAGAATGCCCGCAGTTACATTGAGAGTTTGAACTATAAAATCGAAGAAGAAAAGATGGCTGTTATCATCCAGAAAATTGTTGGCTCAACACACGGTGAAAATTGCTTCTATCCGCACATCTCAGGTGCAGCTCAGTCCTTCAACTTCTACCCCACCTCTCACCTCAAAAATAACGATGGTATCTCATTTATAGCACTTGGCCTGGGGAAATCAGTTGTCGAAGGAAAGCAAATTTACAGGTTCTGTCCTAAATATCCGGATATGGAGATGTTGGAACCGGGAGATAGAATCAAAAACTCTCAGAAAGACTTCTTCGCTATTAATTTGGAGAATACAGAGTTCGATTTGATTAGTGGAGAAGATACGACATTAACCAAACTCGACCTTAAAGATGCCGAGAAACACAATATCTTAAACGGTCTGGTCTCCGTCTGGGATTACCAGAATAATCGTTTTGTTGATAGCATAAATGCGCAAGGTATAAGAGTACTAACCTTCCCCGGTATTCTTAAATACAAATCCTTTCCACTGCCCGATATTTTGGAGCAGATTTTAGACATTGGCGAGGTAGCTTTAGGCAGTCCGGTGGAAATTGAATTTGCTGTCAATTTGACAGACGATCCGAACTTGAACGTGCCTCCCACATTCTACATATTGCAGATAAGGCCTCTTTCTATAGCTGCAGACACCTATACTATCGACACCTCCAACATCGACAAAAATCAGCTAATGCTATACACTGAAAAAGGAATGGGCAACGGCGTTATTAATTCAATAAACGATATAGTGTTCTTAGATTATGAGCGGTTTGACAAAACAAAAACTCTCGAAATGCAACAAGAATTAGAACTCATAAATCAGCGTATGAATCAGGAAAATAGAGATTATGCCCTGATAGGTCCGGGACGTTGGGGTTCGCGTGATAGGTTTCTAGGTATACCCGTCAGGTGGGCGCAAATAAATCGAGCCAAAGTCATTGTAGAGACCGGATTAGAAGACTTCATGATAGATCCTTCGCAAGGCACTCACTTTTTCCATAACATTGTGGCAATGCAAGTGGGATACTTCACCATTGAATACGGTTCACAGTCAGACTTTATAGACTGGAAGTGGCTTTTTTCGCAAAGAGAGATCGATAATACCGATTATTTTGTCCATATCAGAACTGATGAACCTGTCACCGTTAAAATGGACGGCAAAAAGGGTATAGCTATCATTGAAAAAGGAAACACTAAAGGTGAATCATAAATGGAACTAAACAGTATAGAATATTACTACAATAAGTTTAAATACGGTCAGGATATATTTCACTCTCTTATGCAGTTTCGCGTCAGAAACATACTATTGGTTTCGACTTTCTACGACGCCTTCTCATTAGAACAAGACAGTAAGCTGTCCGAGGAATTATTCGGTGAATATAAGCATCTGGAGCTATCAAACTACCCCTATATAATAAATGTACCTACCGGCGAACAAGCCGTTAAGGTACTGTCAGAAAAAAAAGTAGATTTGGTCATAACCTTAGAAAATATTGGACGTCTGACATCAGTTGACTTGGCCACCTTCATCAAAAATACTAAAACGGAACTACCGATACTACTACTTCTTAATAAGACATCTAATCCTGTTAATTATGAGTCAAACATTGAAATGAACAAACTATTTGACGGGATATTCCGTTGGGACGGAGATGCCAAAGTTTTTTTGACCATGATCAAGTACATAGAAGACAGGAAAAATCTGCTGCATGACACGAAACAAGGAATGGTAAGAGTTATTCTGTTGTATGAAAACTCTATCAGCTACTACTCCAAATTTTTGAGCTACATTTACTATCAGCTGGTCGAACAAACCCAAAGATTAATCAAAGAAGAATATAATGATGAGCGGAAAAGACTTAGAATGAGAGCCAGGCCTAAAGTCATTTTATGTAATGATATAAATGAAGCCGGACAAATATATGATAATTACAAAGAGAATATCAGCTGTGTCATAGCCTCTGCTTATCACACAATAAAGAACGAAATACCACAATGGGGCAATAAATACGACAAGGAACCTGAGAATCTCCTCAACGGGTTAGATTTACTCACAAAAATAAGAAATACTGACTCTCACACGACTCTTATGCTCCATTCGGAAGACCAGGCAGTTATGCCCAAAGCTATAGCATTGAATAGTTATTTCCTCTATGATGAATCCTCTACCTTTTGGAGAGATTTTAAAAGCTTTCTCTATACCAGTCAAGGCTTCGGCGAATTCGTTTTTAGAAATGAAAAAGGGCAACTTATCAACTCGGCAAAGTCTATGCATGATTTCGAAAGTAAATTGCAAACTATAGACCAAGAATCACTGCTATACCACGCCGAAAACAACCATTTCTCCACCTGGTTAGTAGCGCATGGCGAGTTTGAAGTTGCTAAAGTGGTAGCTCCCAAAAAAACAGAAGATTTTGAAACTATCGAAGACTTAAGGAAGTATCTGATAGCTGTTTTTGAGTATGTAAGAAAACAAAAAAATAGAGGCAAGATAGTTGACTTTAACGAACAGAGCCTAAAAGATTCTTCGCAAATTGTTAGGCTCGGATATGGTTCATTTGGAGGTAAAGGTAGAGGCTTAGCCTTCCTAAATGCTCTTTTAGAAACAATGGAGTTTGATGATCTTATACCCGAAGTTTCAATTGAAATACCTTGTACTGCCATCATTGGAACTGATGAATTTGACTACTTCATAGAGCATAATAAGCTGAATTTAGATTATTCACACCTTTCTGATGAAGAGATAGACCTGCGTTTTGTGGAAGGACAACTCTCAGAACAATTGATAGAGAAACTACTGATCTACATAAAAAAAATAAAAAAACCGATCGCCGTTAGATCTTCCGGCCTCTTGGAAGACTCTCAATCACAGCCCTTTGCCGGTGTCTATAGAACGATTATGCTTCCAAACTGTCACCCTGAAGATCACATGCGTCTACAAATGCTGCAAAAAGCTATTAAACTCGTCTTTGCCTCAATATATCTGAAAAATACTCGTGACTATATTGAGGGTATTAATTACAAAATTGAAGAAGAAAAGATGGCAGTTATTTTACAAACAGTAGTTGGCAACAGGTTCGGCAATGAAGTCTTCCCTCATTTCTCCGGAGTAGCTCAATCTTATAATTATTATCCGACATCTTACATTAAACATCATGACGGTATTGCCTCCTTGGCTGTAGGATTAGGAAAGTCGGTAGTTGATAGAGAAAGAACCCTCAGCTTCTGCCCAAAATATCCGAAAATTGATTTCATGGAACCGTTTAAGATAGTTGAGAACAGTCAAAAGGACTTTTATGCTCTTAACCTTAGATGCCATGATGTCGATTTGACTAAGGGAGAAGATGAAACCCTGATTAAGCGACGTATCAGCAAAAATGACAAAGAAGGGCCACTGATCAGTTTGACTTCTGTTTGGGACTATGAAAACAACCGCTTCCTTGAAGGAGTTTTTCAAAAAGGCCCTCGAACAATTACTTTCCGGGCAATAACTCATTACAATCAGTATCCTATGTCTGATATTCTCAACCTACTGCTCGAGATAGGTGAAAAATCTATGGGAATTCCGGTGGAAATAGAATTTGCCGTTACACTTCCCAACAACCGCATACAAGCTAAACCAAACTTCTATCTCCTGCAAATCCGCCCCTTAAACGTATATAAAGAAGACCTGGAGATTAATATAGATGCTGTTAACAAGAATGAATTGGTGCTATATTCTACCTACGCACTGGGCAACGGCATGCTTAACGATATATACGACATAATCTACCTAGATCCTGAAAAGTTTGATAACAGCAAAACAATTAAAATGAGAGACGAGATAGATCATTTAAATGCCATAATGAAAGCAGAAAACAGGCAATATATTCTGATCGGACCGGGCAGATGGGGATCCAGTGACCCTCATTTAGGAATACCTGTTAAATGGGGACAGATTAATAGAGCTAAGGTTATCGTTGAAGTTGGCTTGAAAAATTTTATAGTCGAAGCTTCTCAAGGAAGTCACTTTTTCCAAAACGTTTTCGCTATGGATGTTAAATACCTGTCTGTACCTTATTCTTCGGAAAAGGACTTTATCGATTGGGAGTGGTTTCATAAACAAAGTATCCTTCATAAAACGGATCATTTTTGCCACATAAGAACCACTAATCCATTACTTGTAAAAGTCGATGGGCAAAAAGGAGCAGCTACTATCGGTAAACCTTTAGTCTAATCCCCTACATTTTAATACTAATACTCTTAGTATAAATAACCGTAAATACGGAGGTATCGTATGAATCTACAGGAGTTTATGCAAAAGGTAAAGGCAAACAATGCCAATGAACCTGAATTTCTTCAATCCGTTGAAGAAGTTATTGAATCAATATGGCCTGTTTATGAAGCTAACCCGCAATTTAAACAAGCTAACATCTTAGAAAGAATTGTTGAACCGGAAAGAGTTGTCATGTTCAGAGTTCCTTGGGTTGCTGATAATGGCGACGTGCATGTCAATCGAGGTTATAGGGTTGAATTCAATTCCGCTATTGGTCCATACAAAGGTGGCTTGAGATTTCATCCCAGTGTTAATCTCTCTATTCTCAAGTTTTTGGGCTTTGAACAGATTTTTAAGAACAGCCTGACAACGCTTCCTATAGGTGGCGGCAAAGGTGGCTCTGATTTCAATCCCAGAGGCAAATCAGATGGTGAAGTTATGCGCTTCTGCCAATCGTTTATGCTGGAATTATTCCGGCATTTAGGCCCTAATACTGATGTTCCCGCCGGCGATATAGGTGTAGGGAAACGAGAGATTGGTTATATGTTCGGAATGTATAAGAAAATTAAAAATGAATTCACCGGCGTATTCACAGGTAAATCCTTGAACTGGGGTGGTAGCTTGATAAGACCCGAAGCCACAGGATACGGGACAGTCTACTTTGCTGAGGATATGTTGGCTACCAGAGGCATGACTTTCGAAGATAAGACTGTGGTAGTCTCAGGTTCCGGAAACGTTTCCCAGTTTGCTATAGAAAAAGTTAATGACTTGGGCGGAAAGGTAGTAACCATATCCGACTCAGAAGGCTTTGTTCACGATCCCGATGGTATAAAAGGAGATAAATGGGAATACCTGATGGATCTGAAAAATGTTCGTCGCGGTAGAGTAAAAGAATATGCCGAAGAATTCAAAGTAAAATTCTATGCAGGTCAGCGGCCCTGGATTACCAAGTGTGACGTTGCATTACCTTGTGCAACTCAGAATGAAATCGACGCTAAAGAAGCCGAGACCTTAGTCAAAAATGGTTGTTTCTGCATATCTGAAGGTGCAAATATGCCTACAGTTCCTGATGGAGTTAAGACTTTCTTAGAGAATAAGGTGCTATATGGTCCCGGAAAAGCTGCTAATGCCGGTGGCGTTGCTACCTCCGCATTAGAGATGACTCAGAATAGCATGAGAATGGGTTGGCATAGAGAAGAAGTTGATGAAAAAATCCGAGACATTATGAAGTCAATTCATGAACAATGTGTAATGTATGGAGCAGATGGTGATTTTGTGAATTATGTTAAAGGTGCAAATATTGCCGGTTATATGAAAGTAGCCGAAGCTATGCTGGATCATGGTGTTCTCTAAACTAACAATCAATATCGGGGTAGCTGTCGCTGCCCCGATATAACCCTAAACTTGCAGGAGAAACTATGGTTAAACGAATATGTGAAATATCGAATAGGATACTCAGATGTGCCAGCAAAGGCCATACCAGACTGGATTTCATCAAAGAAGTTGCAGCAATTTTTCCTGAATTCTGCAGAGCAGAAACAGTGAAGCTATTCTTAGGTGATGACGATAGGCTAAATCTCTTTTCCTACCACCTACCCAGTAGCTTTTTCATCGAAACACTAAAAAAATATAATTTCCCTTTTGAATACTATGAATATAATCAAGTAAGAGAGAAATACGTTGGACAATATACTGACAGGATAGAAAGATTTTTCAGCAGATACATAGGAAGTCCTGATGATAAGCCAAGCTCGTATCCTCTAACTCCTCTGGTAATGGAAGGTAATGTCTGTTTTTACGGTCTTAACTTACCTGTTAAATATAAGTCACAGTATTTTATTCCTTTCATGTTTGATAACAATAATTATGCATTTTTAGCCATTTTAGCTGAACAAAAAAATGCCTTCACCAGAGCTGATCTGAACTTCTTTGCCAAGCTTCCTCAAGTTTTAGCCGATGGTTTCGCTCACCAATTTGCTCAAGATGCCCTAAAAGAAAGGGTCAAAGAGCTTACCTGCCTCTATCAAATAACACAGATTGCTAACCGCCCTAATTATACTATACCGCAAATAATGCAGGAAATAGTAACTATCCTTCCCGCGGCTATGCAATATCCCAATATCGCTAATGCCAGAATATTTATCGACAACAACACCTACCAGAGTAATAATTTTCAAGAAAGTAAAATTAAACTTACCGCCGACATCACGTCAAATTATGAACTAAGGGGAACGTTGGATATATTTTATGTAGAAAATAAGATCCCCAAATTCAGCAAAATATTCCTGCCTGAAGAAGAAAACCTGATAGAAACAGTATCCAAACAGTTAGCATTGATTATTGAAAGAAAACAGGTCGAAGTAATGAATACTAAACTGCAAGAACAACTCAGACATGCAGACAGATTGGCAACTATCGGGCAGCTCTCAGCAGGTATTGCACATGAAATTAATGAGCCATTAGGCACAATTTTAGGATTTGCTCAACTTATAGAACAGGAAAAAAACCTCCCCGGGGACGTTGCGGCTGATGTGAGTAGAATAATCAACGCATCCCTACACGGAAGAGAGGTCATCAGAAAACTTATGCTTTTCTCTCGCCAGATGCCACCCAAAAAAGGTAGAATTGACATTAATAAGATCATTGAAGACGGACTTTACTTTTTGGACAGTAGGTGTGCTAAATCGGGCATAGAACTAGTCAGAAACCTCCAACCTAATCTACCGTTAATAGACGCTGATCCCAACCAAATACATCAAGTTCTCGTCAATCTAATCGTCAATGCAGTCCATTCTATGCCTGACGGAGGTAAGATCAAGATCATAACTAAAAATAATAAAGATAACTCCCTCTCAATCTTAGTGAAAGACACCGGTATCGGAATACCCGAAGATATCCAACAAAAAATATTTATTCCTTTCTTTACAACCAAGGATATTAATCAGGGTACCGGATTAGGCCTCTCAGTCGTTCACGGGATAGTTACAGCTCACAAAGGAAAAATCATCATAAAAAGCGAGCTGGAAAAGGGGAGCACTTTCGAGATTAAACTTCCATCTGTTAAAAAGAAAAACATAAAGGATACAACATGAAAAACTTTAAAAATATCAACATCTTAGTAGTTGATGATTCGCCCGATGCTTTGGAAATGGTCAGTCGAAAACTGAAAAACAAAGGCTTCAATGTATATAAAGCGACAGATGTCGGAGCTGCACTTAATATCTTAGAACATGAAACTATCAATCTGGTCATTACTGATTATAAAATGCCGAAAATAAGTGGATTAGAACTAATAAAACACATCCGATCTAATTTCCGGCATCTTATCGTAATAATGATCACCGGCTACCCGACTATTGACGGTGCCGTAGAAGCAGTTAAGCTTGGCGCAGAAGAGTATCTTACAAAACCATTTACCGATCAAGAGTTGTATGATGCAGTCGAAAAAGCGCTACATAAAATTGCCACCAAACAAATGATATACCTAGATAAACAAACACCAAATTCATATGGAATCATTGGTGAATCTGAATGTATAAAAGACGTATTCAGATCTATTGAAAAATCGATCGCTATCTCTGCAACAGTCCTGATATATGGTGAAAGTGGTACCGGTAAAGAATTAGTCGCCAGAGCTATTCACTACAACAGCTCACGTGCTTCAGCTCCTTTTGTCCCGGTTAATTGCGGAGCTATACCTGAATCACTGCTCGAAAGTGAACTGTTCGGTTTCGTTAAAGGAGCATTCACTGGCGCTACAGAAACGCGTGCCGGATTCTTTATTGTTGCGGACGGTGGCACGATATTCCTCGATGAAATCGGAGAAACTTCACTCTCAATGCAGGTTAAACTTCTAAGAGTACTGCAAGATAAGCAGATTTCTATGGTTGGAGCAAAACAACTAAGGAAAGTTGACATAAGGATCATCACAGCTACCAATAAATCATTACAAAGCTTAGTGTCACAAGGACACTTTAGAGAAGATCTGTTTTATCGGCTAAATGTTATCAATATCCAAATCCCACCACTCAGAGAAAGAGGTGACGACATTATTATCCTAAGTAACCATTTCTTAGATAAGTATTCTCAAGAAATAGGAAAAAATACCCCAACTCTTTCCGAAAATGCTATGAATGCTTTAAAAAGATACTCTTGGCCGGGAAACGTAAGGGAACTGGAAAACACAATGCAGAGACTGGTTGTAATGACCGATCATAACCTCATAGAAAGCCCCGACCTGCCCGAAGCAATGAGATTCTGCGTTCAAAAAGATAAGGGAATTGACCGCTCACTGCATGAGGTTGAACAAGAACACATCAGAAACGTGCTCAGCTACACCCAAGGAAACAAGACAAGAGCAGCCCAAATATTAGGCATAGACCGAAAAACCCTGAGAAACAAACTCGACCAAAAAAAATGAAACCAAATAGGATTATCTCTCAACACTAAACTCTGATCTATAAATACTTTACAAACCCTTATACATTATACATTATACATTATACATTATACATTATACATTATACATTATACATTATACATTATACAT
>PWNZ01000127.1 GCA_003564135.1 Candidatus Cloacimonadota bacterium | reverse complement strand
CGGATAAGAATCGAGCACTTGGAAACCGAACTAACGATCTCGGTTGGATGAACTTCTTTTGCTTGACTAAAGAATGAAGTAAGATTCTATGCCTTGAGCCGAGCATTAAGACCTAAACAGCTGTGGTTATTATTTGCTAGCGTTGCAGAGCCTGTGAAAGAAATCAATTTGTTCGCCATTTTTGTCCGGTCAAGATAGCCTGATAAGACCCTGATAGAGAATAATAATTTCACAGCATTGTATGGTCCGATGCCGATGGGTATATCCGGAAACAGATACACCTCCCGTGTTTGGAAAGGCGAGATTTGACAGTAATATCCCCCTTTATTCCAAACGAATCTATAAATGTTACTATTAGGGGAGACGATAATATGAGAACGATGATATTATACATAATCTTTATAACATTATTGAGCAGTTTGCCTAAACCCTATCAAGCGGTCGAGGACTCCTTAAATGTTAGAAGGGTGTATGAGATTGAAGGTGTTAGGGTTGTGGGTGAATCAATGGCAAAGAAAATCGGGACTGTTGATATCAGAACAAGAGATTCTGAAACTATTAATACCGAGATAGCCATCGGCAGTATGATAAAAGAATTGCCGGGAGTATTTCTGACTGAAAAAGGGAAAGGGGAGAGTATTGTCAGGTTCAGAGGATTTCAGGACCGGCACATTAGAGTGTTCATAGACGGAATGCCCATTAGTGATGGATATTTCGGCAATTATGATCTGCATCTATTATCGGCAAATAATGTTTCGGCGATTCATTTGATCAAAGGGCCTGTATCACACCAATATGGATTCAATACCCTGGGTGGGATTCTTAATATAGTAACCGATAATCTCCAAGAAGAAAACAGATTGCAAAGCCAGATACAATTCAGTAGTCACGGCAATTGGCAAAAGTCTCTCAACGGGTCTTACGGTTTAGGTAGATCTCAGTTGTACTTAAATGCATCTTACCTGCATTCGCCCGGTTTTGTACTTCCTGAAAATCTTGAGCCTCTATCCGAGGGTTTGCTCGAAGAAGGGGGGGGAAGACGTATAAATTCCGAGCGTGACCAATACACAATAAATATGCGACTCATAACCGATATTGCGGGGATGCATACATTTTCTATTACGTCGGGATATAGCTTCATGCCCCACAAGGGTAATCCACCTTCTATTTACGTCGATACTGATAGTTTTTACAGTTCATTAAAGAATTGGGGAAAGCTTAACGCTTCTATAGCGGCACGAAGCAGACCCACAGATGATCTCGATGTCAAGTCCAGTGTTTATTACGACCGTTCTGAAGATGTCTACATCAGATACCGTGACCACACCTATGAAACAGCAGATTGGCAGTCACTAATCAGAACAAATACCTTAGGTTTCCAGACAAATGTTAACTATATCTATAAGGGAATTACCGACAATGATTTAGGGCTTAGAATGGAAAAAAAAGGTTACGAGAGGACAGGCGGTCCCGGTTATGCTGATAAATGGGCAGACAATCATCTTTCACTGGCAAAATTCTACAATAATCTTTTGTTCCCTAAAAATAATGACCAGTTTTCATTAATAATCGGTAACGCTCTAAGCACCTATACACATACTAAAATCGAAAGTTATCGTTGGTATTGGGAACCTCAAGCAGCTATCAACTATAAAGCTAGAAGAGCAAATCTATCACTTGCCTACGGTAGGTCTAAACAAATTCCAACTATGAGACAACTGTTTAGCTCGACATCAGGAAATCCTGGTCTAAAGCCGGAAAAGGCACATAAAATCGAAGTTTCAAGTAGTGTTCCTTTCAGCTCAGAGCAGGTTGCCGGAGCCATAAGTACAAGCTTATATTATAATAGCATTGCTGATCTTATTAGCAGGGATAGGTTTGTATATTACAATTTGGAAAGGTTGAGCACCTTCGGTGGCGAGTTGAATATTGATTTTTCTTTGTTAGACAGGCTTAACCATAGTTACGAATTGAGTTATATCAAGCTCGATAAAGGTAACAGCTCTTTAGCTCTAATGGAGTATCCTGAGATAATGCTGAGGCTTCATCATCAACTAAGACACCATGAAAATCTCTTTTTTAGCTTAACTAATAATTGGTATGATGAATCGTTAACCTACTATAGCTCTGCAGACTACTTTAATTTGCCGTCTTACTGGACGCATGACTTTGGGGTGAAGTATCTCTTTAACAGATCAAATATAACTTTAAATATAACCAACCTTCTGGATACTTACCACGAACCTCAATACGGTTATCCGGCACCGGGCAGGGATATAATCCTAGCTTTTGAGGTGCAGCTTTTTTGAACTGTAGAGGTTTATAAAAGGGTCTTTTTAGGCTCTCCTATTCGACTGTTATAGTAATAGTTTCTTGCCTATTGGAGCAAAAATCTAAATTAACTCTTATGTGTACAGGACCAGTTGCTCCATCGGCATGGAACGTGTTGACTGCCCTTCCATCTTCGTCAGTTTTGACAGATTCATGGTCTAGATTGCCACTGGTAGAGGTGAAGATAATGGTCTGATTGTCGATGTCGTCAGCTTCATCAGAAAGCTGGACAATAATCTTGGTTGAGTCCTGACTACCGATGTTATAGCTTTCTGCAGATAAATCGATCTGAGGAAGGTCAAATACATATAGGTTAATAGAATCCGTTGTATTGGGGAATATTTCGTGATCGGCAGTTAATGATGTTTGGCCGATGAAACCCGGCTTAGCAGTAAATATGCCTCTTGCATAACCATCGGATCCGGTTATTACGTGGCCGGTATTACCATTACCGTCAAAAGATGCTATGGAGGAATTGTAAGTAACGTTTATTCTTGCATTATCAATGTAGTCGTAATCACCCTCCAGCTGAAAATATATATCAGTCTTATTTCGTCCGCAAAGGTCAGCATCGCCGTATAATTTAATGCGCGCCGCCTCAATGTCCAATATCGGTTCATCTAGGGTTGTTACTATCGATATATTTTTTTCTTCATAAATAGTATTACATATATCTAATGCAGCACGGATAACGGATGTTCCGGTTTGGTCGTGAGAATAGAAGGTATTATCAACAATTCCGTTTTCATTAGTCCTAACCACGTTTTCAGCAAACGAACCGAGGTTGCTACTGAATGTAATGGGCTGATTAGAGAGGTTCTGAATATTGTTGGCTGAATCGGAAATCTTAACAGTAATTCCAAGCGCACTGTTTTTTGCGATGATATTATCTGCCGTTGTCAGTTCAATACTGGGTAGTTCGAATAAATAGAGCGGTGTAGTCTCTTCAACGTCTCTGAACCTGTTCATTCTTGCCTTGAATGAGACAACGCCGGTAGCATTCTCGCTAGCTCTAAAAATACCTTTAGCAATACCATCTTTATTGGTAATTACATGATTAGCATCACCGCCACTTACAGCACCGACAAAAGTACCCATCGAATAATCGATCAAGATCTTTTCATTTTGGATAAAGGAGGGGCTGCCGGTAAGGAAAAAGGTAATTTCGGCATAATTCAAATTACAGTCAACCCCGTTGGGATAAAGATTTTTTCTGGAAAAACTTATTGTCATTTCAGGTTGATCACCTTTTCTCTCCTCACAACCGGTCAGCGTAATGACCGAGATAATTAAACTACTGACTAATATGGCCAGCAAAATTGGTACAGTTATTTTCGCTTTCATGATCATCTCCCTCCTTATTATTTTAGATTTTTATGGTTTTATCTCTGCTTTACATCATTGAATCAATGCTTTCGACAAACTGTCTGGCTGCTTGTCCGTACTCTCTATGGTCGGTGATTCTATTGAAGTATTCACGGGCTTCGGAATATCTGTCTTGTTCAAATAGTATTCTGGCGGTGTAATAGATGGCATCGGCGTTATTGGTGTTTTCCCTGAGAAGTGTATTAGCGTATTCACGAGCATTGAGGAAGTCACCTAATTCATAGTAAGTGACCATCAAATGTGTGGTTATTTCACGGCTGTATCGTAGTCTATTAGCCCTTTCATAGTAGCTTATAGATTCTCGGACCTCGCCTAAATCCTGATAAAACCTGCCAATATTTCTATAAACGCGGGTACGAACAGCTTCAGATATATCGGTTTCCAGGAAGCTTTCATAAGATTTTATGGCGTCTTCGGTGTTACCTAACCTGTGTTGTAGCACAGCGATATTCTGTAATACTTCGGGATCTTGTCTGACTTCGAATGCCTTTTGGTACCATTCTAGTGCTCCGGTATCATCTTCAATAGATGTTTTAATTCTTGCTATGCTTCTTCTTACTGCGAAGTTATTATTGTTTTCTTCAAATTCTTTGAGCACTTGGATAGCTTGTTCGGGTTGGTTGAGGATGCGGTTATAGATTTGGGCTATTTGTCGTGCAAATACATCGTTTGACGGATCACGCGCCAATCTTTTTTTTATGATTCGGACGGCATTAACATAGTCTTCAGCTTGATAATAAGAGGTGACCATGTTGGCTAACAGAGCGGTTATTTTATCGTCCAAGTCGATTCCGTCTTCTTGTTCGGCTCGCTGGAAAAGATTGTATGCATCTTCATATTTAGCAGCAGCTCCGATAAAATCATCTTCATGGTATAGAGAATCGGCGGTGGCAGCTGCTTCATTACCCTGTCTTTCTAAAGGTATATCTTCATCGAAAGCGAACAGCGTTATAGAGAACGCTACAACTAACAGGGCTATAAGGGCAATATGCAATTTCATGTCTAACTCCTTGTGGTTCTTTCTTATCTGATTCTTATTAGTTTAATTATTCTGATTATGATCATTTGTCAAGTTTTGTTTAATCAACCTATCAAGTCTAACCCATCATCTAAAACGCAATATCAGAGATAATATTACAGTAGCAAAGATTATGCTCGGGGATGGTACATACGATGACTTTCTTTTATGTGGGTAAGATCGATATTAGCATATATCTGTGTCGTGTTGATACTGGAATGACCTAATAAAGACTGGACAACCCTAAGGTTAGCTCCAGCTTCAACAAGATGTGTAGCAAAAGAATGTCTAATTGTATGCGGTGTGATATTCTTCTTTATGCCTGCTTCATCTGTTAATTTGCGTAGAATCTTCCAAAATCCCATCCTGCTGAGTTTGCCACCTCTGGTATTGAGAAACACGTTTTTTGCGTCATAGCCTTTGATAAAGAGCGGTCTATAAGCATGACAGTAGGTTTCAAGATGTTCTAAAGAAATTGAAGCTACCGGTACGTATCTCTCTTTTCTCCCCTTCCCGAAAACTCTGATTGCCGATTCCTCCCAATAAATATCACTTAAAGTCAGGTTTAACATTTCCGATATCCTGATACCGGTTGCGTACATCAGTTCCATGATGGCTTTGTTTCTATAGCCGAGTTTATCATCTAGCCTGACAGAGTCTAATAGGTTAAGCATCTCTTCAACCGACAGAACATCGGGAACGCTGTTTTGAACCTTAATGGTAGGTATGCTATCAGGCTCCACATAAACCACTAACTCTTCAGAAATCAAGAAAAGAAAGAAAGACCTAATAACCGATCTTTTCCGCGCTAAAGAGCTGTTTTCTATGCCAATCTCTTTAAGGGTGCTAAAATAATCGAGAATATCTTCGTTCTTTATCTGTTGTGGTGGTTTCTCAACGTAATAGAAAAAGTCAGACAAGTCACTTTGATATGATGCTATTGTGTTCCCACTAAGTCCTTTTTCTGCCTTTATATGGTAATTAAATGCTTCAACGGCTGAAACAGTCCTTGCCGGAAGAATAGCCTTCATGATTGCTTATAATTAACTCTGATTATTTTCCATCATTGTGATAATTCAAGGCTTCTCTGGTGACGGTCACATCATGGGGATGATTTTCCTTGAGTCCGGCAACGGTTATTTCCACAAAAGAAGCGTTTTTGTATAGCTGTTCAAGGTCATTTGCACCACAGTAGCCCATACCTGCCCGGATTCCGCCTAAAAGCTGATATAGATAGTCTTTTAATGGGCCTTTGTATGGCACGATACCTTCGACTCCTTCTGCAACCAGCTTACTTACGTCATAATTATCTTGAAAATATCTATCCTTGCTACCTCTGGACATTGCTCCGATGGAGCCCATACCCCGATAAGATTTGAACCTTCTGCCGTTCACGATTACTGATTCTCCGGGACTTTCATCTGTTCCGGCAAATAAATTACCTAACATCACAATATTGGCACCACCCGCTAACGCTTTGACTATATCACCTGAAAACTTTATACCGCCATCAGCTATTACAGAAACAGAGCTCTTTCGTGCTTCTTCACTGCAATCCATAATCGCTGTCATTTGTGGTACGCCTACTCCGGCGATAACTCTGGTAGTGCAGATTGAGCCGGGGCCTATACCTACTTTAATCACATCAGCACCATTGTCTATCAACGTCCTTGTCGCTTCGGCAGTAGCAATATTGCCTACGATAACGGGAATACTAAGCTTGTTTTTAATTTTTTCCAGTGCCAATGAAACATTGATATGGTGACCGTGGGCAGTGTCTATAGCGAGGATGTCAACACCTTTTTCTGCAAGCTCGATTGCTCTTTCGAGAAAATCGCCCTTAACACCTATTGCAGCGCCGACTAACAATCTTTCTTTAGTGTCAATAGCAGCATTAGGGAAAGATATTTTTTTCATGATGTCCTTGACCGTCAGCATCCCTCTGAGTTCAAAATCAGAGTTAACTATTGGAAGTTTCTCGATCCTGTGTTCATGTAACAATGATTTAGCCTTTTTCATGTCCACATTTTCTGTGATAGTTATTAAATCTTGTTTAGGCGTCATCAAAGCTGAGATTTTTTTCGATGAATCGGTCTCAAATCGCAGGTCTCTATTAGTCAGTATCCCGGCAAGTTTTTTGCCATGAGCGACAGGAAAACTGGAGATGTTAAACTGCTGCCTTAACGCTAAAGCATCAGCTAAAGTATTGTCAGGTCGTAAAGTAACCGGATTAGAGATAATTCCGCTTTCAGACCTCTTTACTTTTCTTACCTCTTCAGCCTGCTCAGCGATAGACATGTTCTTATGAATAATCCCGATTCCGCCCTCTCTGGCGATGCTGATAGCAAGCTCGGATTCTGTAACGGTATCCATAGCTGCACTCATGATTGGGATATTTAGCTTGATGGTATCCGTCAGTTGTGTTCCGATATTGACATTGTTGGGCAAAACTTCGGATTTTGAAGGTACTAATAATAAATCATCGTATGTATAGGCTTTCTTGAATGGGAATTCGACCATAATTACACTCCTTTTCAAAGTCAGTATTTGGAACCTCATGGACATGTCAAGAAATTAATCAAAAAAATGAGATAGTTGCCAGGCGAAGATCACATCGGGCCATATCCTCATTGTCTGGGTTGTGTTAGCTATAAACTAGACCATAGCGTCATGTCATCGACTATAATGAAGCAAATAGCTAAAGAGTAAACCACTGGAGACCGTTCAGAAGAGAATTTGCGATAGTTGTTAGTTTGGTGGAAAATTATTGAGAAAAAGAATGCAGTGTCAGATAAGGTCTACAGTCTATCGAATCTGCTAATGCAATGACCGAAGTCAGAAAACAGGTTTATTTTATTGTATGACAGACCGCCTGGCTGTTACTTTCAACGGCCAAGCCGACCTTTGTACATAAGGGTAAAGGGTGCAGATTTTAGTGTTGAGAGTGGATAACAGTAGATTTCAAAGATAAATTCAGGCCTCCTGCACCCATATATTTTGTGATTTTGCTTTACCCCTTATTTCCCGGTAAAATAGAAAAGCAAAGAAAATAGTTGACAATATTTAAAGGAGAGTAACTTATGGACTAAGTAATAAGGAGGAAGTAACAATGGGCGCAAAAAAAATACGTTTCTTGTTTCTGGTTTTGTTTAGTTTGATATCTTGTTTTTTGTTCTCTACTGAAGATTTGTTTTTCACTAATACCGATGTTAAGACAGCTATAACTTACGGATCAGATTTTGACTTTTTTGGGATTACTATGGGATCTCATTCTCATTTCAAGGGGACAGGTCACCGTTTAGGGGCCGAGGTTACTATGTGGTTAGTCGATAGGTCGGGCTACAAAACCTATCGAGTAGCCGAACTTAACATGAATTATCACTATATCTTATATCAAAGCGGGCCGCTAAAACTTTATCCTATAGCTTCTGCCGGCTATCATCTTCATTATGAAGAGTGGAATCAACCTCGTACACACGGCGGAAGATTGTATACTGCCCGCGACGATAGTGGTCTAGGTGCCGGAGTGGGTGCAGGTGTTGAGTTCGAATTACCAAAAGTATATGAATTTCAGTTTGTGCCGCTCAGATTATTTGTCGAGCCTCGCTATTTCTTTATGGGTAACGAGCAGTTGCAGATTTCTGTGGGTGCTTATGTGAGATTTCCGGGGTTTTAGTACCTTATCAATCAAGTTCGTCTGGTTTGACAGAAGATTTACAGGAACGACACCTTAGTGTTTCAGCGATTCGACGGTTTGTCGATTTGAGTATTATTAGATTTGTCGATGTATTGATGTGGGCGGGCCTGATCAGTTTTTTTGGTCTGGCTTGACCACTAAATTTGATGTCAAAAAGAGTTTTTTCACCCAAATGATGCAGCTAAAAAAATAGATGGAATGCTGACTTTCAGTCGGTTGGCAGGCAGGATTTATCAAGTGTTTTAGCGAATAGACTGGCATATAACCTTTCCCGGCCAAAGTTGGCGTTCTTGACAGGTAAATCCAGCTTTCAATGATGCTTATATTATATGCAAACGTGATCATTACCTGACCGGCATTAAACTTAGCTTTCACGACTTAGTGGACAGATAGCTTTTCAACTAGGTTTTTTCGTTATAATTAGCTGTGTTCTGGTTGGTTTTCCTCCCTTATCTGCGTAATAGTATACCTCACTCCGCACTACGTACTCCGGCACCAAGGACTAGGTACCCCGCACTAATCTAGCTCTGCCCTCCGCTAATCACCACCGCACTTTAACCAACTACTTCCCCCGGTAACTTGTAACCTCTGACTGAGAGATATTTTCTTTGACAGGAACAGTCAATCTATAACCTAATACTGGCACAACAATATTAGAAGGAGTTTGACGTTTAGATCGTTCCGGGCCAGCTTATAATGTTTACCTTGCTACAGATAATCTTACTTATATCAGGTTTTGCTTTAGTTATCAAGGGTGCCTCGCTACTGATAGATGGCTCAGCCTTGATTGCCAAGAAACTCAAAATATCAGAGATGGCTATCGGTTTGACTATTGTGGCATTTGGGACATCGCTTCCGGAGTTGGTGGTTAATGTGTCGGCTAGTTTCAAGGGTTCGTCGGACTTAGCATTCGGTAATGTGTTAGGGAGTAATATCGCTAATGTGTTGCTAGTTTTAGGGTTTACTGCGCTTTTATTCAAAGTTCCTATTAGGAAAAATACGGTTACGACTGATCTTCCCTACAGTATTGTTGCCGCTTTATTGATTTTCTTTTTTGCCAATAGCTCTTTTATGGATAGAGGGCAGGAGATGTTAATTAGCCTGCGGGAGGGGCTAGTGTTGTTGGTTTTTATGCTGCTTTACCTGCTTTTAGTTTATAGGGTGAGCAAACAAGATGCTGAAGAGATGGACGATTTCGAGCCCCAAAAAAGAAGGTACTCATTCTTTTATGTGTTGGTCGGGATAGTTGGACTTTACATCGGCAGTGAATGGATAGTTAATAGTTCGACTTATCTTTCCGATATTTTGCAGTTGAGCGAGTCGTTTATCGGCCTGACAGTAGTAGCCTTGGGCACAACCGTTCCCGAGCTGGCGACAGCAGTTGTTGCAGGTAAAAAAGGGAGCTTAGATATGGCGGTAGGTAACATTATCGGTTCCAACATTTTTAATCTATTGTGGGTTTTAGCAGTTAGTGCAATTATAGCTCCCATTAGTTACAAAACTACCTATAATATAGAGTTGTCTATTATAATCGTTTCGGGTCTTGTTTTGTTTGCTGCGATCTTCATTGGGGAAAAGTGGCATATTGGTCGAGTCACCGGTACCATGTTTTTACTTACATATTTTGCTTATTTATTCTATATTTATCAGCGTGGGTGATTTCAAATCAAAGTACTGCAAATTATGATTGCCTCAATAATCACTAGCAAAAGTGCCGTGGTTTGGTTAATTCTTTTCAGCATCTTAAGCTCTCTATGTTTGCATGGGAATCAGTTAGAGATATTCTTGTCTGAGTTAGAACGGGCCGAGTATGGGGACACTCTGTTTGTAGGGGCGGGCATGAATCTTGATATGACCGGACTGGTCAATCTTACTATCCCGGCCGGTGTTACGATAATGGGTAGAGGTAATGAGAGGGGAGAGTATCCGTTGCTGTTTACTGATTTCATACCGATGAACGATAGGATTAACCCATTATTCGTAGCCGGAGGCGACAACATAACAGTTGCCAAGATCAAGTTGCGAGGCCCTTACAATCCCGAAGACAGGATAGATATCCCCGGATCGGTTGCCATAAGAAACCGTGGGTTTACAAATATGACAATCACTGATTGTGAGATATCCAGGTGGCACTTTAGCGGTCTGTTATTTGATTATGGTGCAAGAAACAATAAGGTAACCAAAAGCTTCATCCACAGAAACAACAGGCCGGGATATGGATATGGAGTGACGATTGGCGAGAAGAGCTTCGCTAAAATCGAGCATAACCACTTTGACCATAATCGGCACGATATAGCCGGAGGTGGTTGTCCAGAATCAGGATATGCCGCCAGACATAACATTATCGGCGAGAATGGGACTTCTCATAGTTTTGATATGCACGGTGGGTTTGACAGAGATGATGGTACCGACTTTGCAGGATGCTGTATAACCATTGAAAACAATGATTTTCATGTAAGAAACCACTGGGCTGTCGTTATTAGAGGGGTTCCAAGTCAGTATGGTATTATCAGGAATAACCGGTTTTTCGGTCAAAAAAATAACGTTAGATCAAATTCTGTTAAGCAGCTAAATGCCTTTGGTAATCTCAGAGTTGGCCCTAACTATTATGAATATAACTATCTTGAGATGGATAAGCCGGGCTGGGTGATAAAGTTTACTAACCAAGTAAACACAGAATATGAATCGATAAAAAATCTTGAATTATCCGATGCCGAATGGCTGCTGCAGACAAATTATTTAGTTGATGATGTATATGTCGGCGATTTCAATGGAGATGGGGTCAGCGATGTATTGATAGTAGCAGCTTCGGGCAGGTTTTATGTTTCCTGGGGTGCATTAGTATCATGGAAAACGGCAGGAAAACTATTACAGCCTATCTCTCAAGTTTTGACGGGGGATATGAATGGTAACGGGGTAGATGATATTTTGGTGCAAACGGACAGTGGTTGGCATATATTGGATATTGCTACTAAAGAATTCCGACTGGTTGAAGGTTTCGACCTCGAGGCAGAGGACTTATTTATTAATGATTTCAGTGGCGAGAGACGATCCGAGATTCTCTTTCATCAGGATGAAAAATGGTATCTCACGACCCTGTTCGATGATGTGGAGCTTTATCCCGTTCCATTTGCCGGGCTAAAGAATATATTAGTCGGCGATTTTACCGGTGATGGTCAGGCAGAGATATTTTGGGAAGAAGGTGGATATATACACTTTCACGGACAAGGCGCAGGGACGACGAGACTTGATATAGCCGGAGAAATATCAGACATTTATCTGTCCGACTTCAGCGGAGATGGCATTGATGAACTCTTCTTTGCCGATGGCTATGAATGGCAACTTTTCTCTTATCGTCAGACCGTACCGGTGGTGATTAGAAAATCTTCCCTGTTGACAAAACAACTCCTTTTCGGAGATTTTAACGGAAGCGGTATGACTGACATAGTTTTCCGCAATTTGAACTAAGATAGAAGGTGGAAAAAATGGCAACAGTATTGTTAGGAATGAGCGGTGGGCTGGATTCTTCGATGAGCGCTTATTTTTTATTACAGCAAGGTTATAACGTGATTGGAGCCACTATGGCAGTTTGGGACGAAAATTATTATCCCCTTAACGCCCAACAGAATGAGTGTTTTAAAGGTGGGTGTTTTGGGCCTTCGGAAGTAGAGGATATTGCAAAAGCAAAAAAAGTATGTAAGAAGTTCGGAATAGAGCATCATGTTATAGATTTGAAGCAGCAATACGGTAAAATTGTCCTCGACTATTTTAAAGATAGCTATCTGAAGGGGTTAACGCCGAACCCTTGTATTATGTGTAACCAAAAGATTAAATTTGATTTAATACCGGGAATAGCCCGTCAGAACGGTCTGGATTTTGACTACTATGCCACCGGCCATTATGTCAGGGTGGAGGAGCAGGAAAATAATTTGTATATTTGTAAAGGGTTGGATAAGGGCAAAGATCAGTCTTATTTCCTCTGTCGTTTACAGCAGCAACAGATAGAGAAGGTAAAGTTTCCTTTAGGTGCGATGCCTAAGGACAAAGTACGGGAATTAGCCAGACAATTAAAAATGGATTTTTTAGCAGACCAGAAAGAGAGTCAAGATTTCATTGATAGTAGTGATTATTCGGAGATATTTTGTGATAGACGGCATCGAAAAGGAAAGATAATGGATAGAGAGGGGAATGTTTTAGGTGAGCACAGAGGAATTATATTTTACACGGTCGGCAAAAGAAGGGGCCTCAATATCTCGGGATTGAAAGAACCGTATTATGTGACTTCCATAGATGCCAAAAACAACGTAATCTATGCCGGTCCCAAACAAGAGCTATATCACAAAAAACTCATAGCTGAGAATATCGTTTGGGTTGACGGTCACAAGAGAATAGGTCAAGTACTTACAGGTAAAATAAGACTCCATCACAATCCTGCTGAATGTGTAGTTACCCAGATAGAAGATGATAAGTATGAAGTTGAGTTTGTTGCCGAGCAAAAGGCTATTACACCGGGTCAAGTGATTGCCTTTTATAAAGATGATTTGGTGTTGGGTGGCGGCTTTATTGTTGCGGTTGGTTAACCGGTTAGATTGCTTTTAGGCGGCTTTAATTATATATTATCCGGGTAGTCAGGTTATTAATAATTTAAACTAGCTGATTAACTAATACTAACAAGGAATGGATGATGATTGAAAGAAAAGAGATTATCGAGATGCTGGCAATAGATAATGATCAAGAATTGGAGCAACTCTTTGCTAAAGCTTATCAAGTTAAGACGGAAAATGTTGGTAATAAGGTTTTCTATAGGGGTATTGTAGAATTCAGTAATATCTGCACGAAAAACTGCCTATATTGCGGTATCAGGAAAGATAATAAGAATGTTGACCGGTATGAGATGACTGACGATGAGATCATAGAAGCAGCCATGTGGGCTCACGATAGCCATTATGGATCGGTTGTCTTGCAGTCAGGGGAAAGGAGTGACGCTGCTTTTGTCAATCGGATAAACAGTCTTTTAAAGAGTATAAAAAAAAGAAGTAACGGAAAGCTGGGGATAACTCTATCTGTAGGTGAGCAATCAAAGGAAACATTTGAAAGATGGTACGAAGCAGGGGCTCATCGCTATTTGTTAAGAATAGAAACCTCAAACAAGGAACTCTACAAAAAATATCATCCGGAAAATCATTCCTACGATACACGTTTACAAGCGCTGAGAAACCTCAAAAAAACAGGTTGGCAAACCGGTACGGGAGTGCTGATAGGTTTACCGGGGCAGACGGTTGAACATTTAGCTGACGATATTTTGTTTTTCAAAGACTTTGATGTCGATATGATAGGGATGGGGCCTTATATAGTCCATAATGACACACCTATGAAAAGTTATTCCGATTCAGTTTATCCCGAAAATAATCTTAATTTGGCGTTGAAAATGATAGCAGTTGCCCGCATAGTTCTCGAGGATATTAATATCGCCTCAACTACAGCTCTACAGGCAATCAATCCCACCGGCAGGGAGTTGGGCTTGAGGGCCGGAGCCAATATCATTATGCCCGTCATTACAGATGTCAAATACCGATCTAACTATTTACTATATGAAGGCAAACCCTGTTTAGATGAAAACGCTGTCCAGTGCCGTTCTTGCTTAGAAAGAAGAATTGCAACAGCCGGGGAGTCAGTCGGTTATGATCAGTGGGGAGATTCGCCTCATTATTACAGGAAGAGGCAAATAAGATCTCACAACAGATAATACATTATCGGATGAGGTGATTTAATTATATGACAAAGTTCGTGATTATAGATGACGATAAAAATGTAGCTCAACTGGTTAAAGAGGTAATTATTCAAGGTTTTCAGAATGTCCAGGTCGAGATAGCTTTTAATGGGTTTGTTGGTTATGAGAAGATAAAAAAAATGCTGCCGGATCTGGTTATTGTCGACATAAGTTTGCCCGGAATAAACGGTGATGTTTTATGTAAGAAGTTAAAGGAAATCAAGAGTTTAAGCCGGATCCCGATATTAATGATCACCGGATCTGCAGACCAGAAGTACTGGAAGACAAAAAGTCTCGATATCGGAGCGGCAGCATTTATTAGTAAACCTTTTGAAGTGTCAGAGCTTATTTCCCAGATTAGGGCTGTGTTAAATGTAAAGTTTGTTGAAGATAGGCTGATAAGGCAATGCGAGGTACTAAAGTCAGATTTAGGGCAAAAAACGGAACTAATACGCAGGCAGAATAACGACTACAAAGAGCTATTTAATGGCTTTGTAAAAGTTATGGCTACAACAATTGATTCGCTCTCCATATACAGCTTCAGCAGTATGAAGCAAGTTGCCGAAATCCTTGAGGACTTTATCGGCGTTATCAATTCTAATAAGGTTGGACGCTACAAAAACCTTAGATTTGACGATGAACATAAAGAGAAGATACTAACTGCTGCTTGGCTACATGACATAGGAAAGATACTTTTACCTGCAAATATTATGAACAAAACAACACGTTTAGGTGACTCATATCAATTACTAACACATAGATTAGAAACTATATACTATTGGGCAAAACAGAACAACCCGGATCTGCTTGGCCACCATCAAGAAGCTTGTGAAATCATCTCTAAGTACAATGACCCGCTAACCAAGCAAACAGAGCATGATATTAGTAAGATACTAAAGATTGCTGAGCTGTGTTATGATACTCATGACGGTGATCAGAAAAACTGGTTGACTGCCTATGAGGTGGAATGCTTACTTATCAAACAAGGCACCTTAACCATCTCCGAAAGAGAGGAAGTAATGAGTCATGTAAAAAAAACAGATATGTTGCTCAGTAATATTTGTTTCCCGGAGGATAAGGAAATGATCCGAGAATGGGCCGGATCACATCATGAACTATTAGATGGTTCAGGTTATTGGAGAGGCCTTAAAGGTGATGAGATACCTGTAGAGACCAGGATTCTGACAATTGTAGATATTTATGAAGCCTTAGTTTCCAGTGACAGACCGTATCGGAAAAAAATGTCCAAAAAAGAGGCCTTGCAAGCGATAAAAACAATGGGTGAAGAAGGTAAATTAGATAAGGATTTAGTAGGTATATATATCAACAGTGGTGTATGGAAGCAGGTTTAACCTACGGTTTTAGACATAAGAGAAGGAGTCAATATGGTCATTAAAGAAGACAATCAGCAGCAATTGAGAAATATACCCTCAGTTAATGTTTTAATGCAAGGTGAGGCATTATCTGACATTAACAAGCAGCTTAACCACACTGTTCTGAAAAAAATAGTCAGGCAAGTTTTAGATGAAATCAGAAGCAATCTCCGCAATGGTTCGCTTAACTCCTCAGTCAGTGAAGATTACGTCATCCGTCAAATAAAAAAAAGAGTGGACTCTTATCTCCGGCCATCATTGAAAAAGGTCGTTAACGCTACCGGTATACCTCTAAATACCAATCTGGGTAGGGCACCTTTAGGGTCAGAACTGATAAAAAGGATTCTACCCGTCATAACTGGTTATAACAACCTTGAATTCAATCTGAATATTGGGAAAAGAGGTAATAGAAATGCTCACTTAAAGGAACTGGTTAAACTCTTATTCGGCTGCGAAGACAGTGTAGTTGTCAACAATAATGCCGCAGCAGTCTATTTAACTATATCTGCTTTATGCCGTAATCGCGAGGTTATTGTTTCACGAGGCGAATTAGTGGAGATTGGCGGTAGTTTCAGGATCCCCGATATAATTAATGCGAGTGGAGCAAGATTGATCGAGGTGGGAACAACTAATAAAACTAAAATAAGTGATTATGAGAATGCTATCACGGACGATACTGCTGCCATTCTTAAAGTTCATAAATCAAATTACTTTATAGGTGGATTTACCGAAGAGGTCAAGCTTCATGAACTGCATTCTTTAGCCCATAAACACCAAGTAATGACTTTTTATGACTACGGTACAGGCCTGCCTGATAATAGCTTGTTAGGTATAAAAAACACTGAAACAGATCTTCACCAAGCGTTGAATTCCGGTGCAGATATAGTAACTTTCAGTTGTGATAAGCTGTTAGGAGGCCCCCAGGCTGGTATTATTGCCGGAAATAGTGAACATATAAAAAAAATTGCTGCTGATCCACTTATGAGAGTATTGAGAGTCGATAAGCTCATCATTGCATCTCTTGATGCTGCTCTTAAAAACCTGTTATGTGATCGAGAAAACCTGTTAAAAAAAATACCGCTTTATAAGCTGCTCAATAGAAGTGAAAAAGAGCTTAGTCAATTAGCTGCCAAACTCGCTGCAAAAATTTCTGATATCGGGATAGGCACAGAAATAGTTCCCGGCAAAACTCAGTGCGGAGGAGGAACGCTGCCGGATATGTTTTTCGATAGTGTAGCTGTTTGCCTGAATCCACTGCCGAATAACTCCCAAGCCAACCAACTGAATGCCAATAACTCGGAAACAATTCGATCTATGAATGCAGAATCCATTTATCACTATCTGTTGCAAATCGATATACCTGTAGTAGCTGTTTTTCGAGAGGGTAAACTGATGTTTGATGTCTTTGCTTTAGAGGATGATGATATCGATGTTATTGTTAATGGCCTCAAAAATATTTCTTGTTCTGTGTGAAATTATGATTATATTGTCTATTAAAAATTAATGGAGGTATAAAAATGGAAAAAGAAGCAAAAGGAATGCCCTTACTCGGAGATAGCTTTCCCGAAATGAGAGTTCAAACTACACGTGGTGAGATACACCTACCCAATGACTTGAAAGGTAAATGGTTTATTTTATTTAGTCATCCAGCTGATTTTACTCCGGTTTGTACTACAGAATTTGTTGCTTTCCAAAAACGATATGAACAATTCAAAGAGCTTAACTGTGATCTGATTGGAATGAGTGTCGACCAAGTTTTTGCTCACATTAAGTGGGAAGAATGGATCAAAGAAAATATCGGCGTAGAGATCGAATTCCCAATCATTGCCGATACCGGTGAAGTTGCTCAAAAACTGGGATTGATTCATCCCGGTAAAGGAACCAACACTGTTAGAGCGGTCTTTATAGTAGATGGCAACGGCAGTATCAGGATTATATTCTATTACCCACAAGAGTTGGGCAGAAATATGGATGAATTGCTAAGAGCCTTAAAAGGTATGCAGATTTCTGACAGCAAAAAAGTAGCTATGCCTGCTAACTGGCCGGATAATGAGCTGATTGGAGATCATGTTATCATCCCACCGGCAAAAGATGTTGATGCAGCCAAAGATAGGCTTAAAAAAGCTAAAGAGAAAGAATTTGAATGTTATGACTGGTGGTTTTGCCACAAGAAATTGAAGTAATTTTAAAATGAT